>JAZKEL010000453.1:0-5434 GCA_040387075.1 Pseudomonadota bacterium | reverse complement strand
CGATATCGCTAAAGCCTGTCCGCAACTCGACCTGAGCTGTAGCGGCCATGCGCCCATCCACGGCGCGCTGTATCACGAGCCTGGTTCCATCGTCCGCCATGACGGCGTGGCATGGGGCTATGCCCGTGCGGCGGACCGGCTGGGCGTGGATATCTTCCAGAATACGGAAGTCCAGAATATCGATGTACAGAACAACAAAGTCGTCGGCGTGCAGACCAGTCGCGGCTATATCTCCACCAATAAAGTACTGTCGGCCGTGGCCGGCTTCACGCCGCGCATCACCAAAATGGTCGGCCTGGAAACGCCTATCGTCATCCATCCTCTGCAGGCCTGCGTCAGCGAGCCGATGAAACCTTGGCTGGATAACATCCTGGTGTCCGGCAGTTTGCATGTGTATGTCAGCCAGTCTTCGCGCGGCGAACTGGTGATGGGCGCTTCGCTGGATCCTTACGAGGTGCATTCCACACGCTCTACCCTGGATTTCGTGGAGGGCCTGACCTCGCATATCAGCGATATGTTCCCCTTCCTCGGTCATGTAAAAGTGGTGCGGCAATGGGCGGGCATGGCCGATATGACGCCGGATTTCGCGCCCATCATGGGCAAAACGCCGATCGAGGGCTTCTACCTCGATGCCGGCTGGGGCACATGGGGCTTCAAGGCCACGCCCATCAGCGGCAAGACCATGGCGGCAACCCTGGCCAACGATAAACCGCACGACCTGATCCACAGTTTCCGCCTCTCCCGCTTTGAGGATTATGAACTGACCGGCGAAAAGGGAGCAGCTTCCGTAGGCCACTAGCCTGATGCTGATACTCAAAAGATGAAACTACTTAATTGCCCTATTAATGGAATACGTCCCCTCAGCGAATTCGTCTTCGGCGGCGAGTTGCGCGGCATGCCCGACCTTAACAGCTGTTCCGACCAGGAATGGGCGGCTTACGTGCATTACCGTAACGGCGCGCCCGCCGTGCGTAAGGAATGGTGGTACCACACGCCAAGCGGCACCTGGTTCGTGGCCGAGCGAGACACGCTGACGGATGAGGTGAAGCAGACCTATCTATTCAAAAAAGAAGACAAGCAGATGTTTGCTGGAAAACAACCATGAGTAAGCGCCTCCTCCACCACTCAGGCGAATGGATAGACCGCAACAAGCCGGTACGTTTCCACTTCGAGGGCCAGGAATATACCGGCTACGAGGGCGATACTATTTCCAGCGCACTGTGGGCATCGGGCGTGCAGGCACTGGGCCGCAGTTTCAAGTACCACCGCCCTCGCGGCATCTTCAGCCTGGCCAACCATGACATCAACGTGATGGTGACCGACGGCACCGATACCAATATCCGCGCCGATGTCACGCTCATTACCGAGGGCATGCAGCTGTATGCCGTGAATACCCGCGGCGGCGTGCTCAAGGATAAGACGCGCTTCATGGAATGGCTATCGCCCTTCCTGCCGGTCGGGTTTTACTACAAGGCATTCCATAGCCCCAAGAAACTGTTCCCGTACTGGGAAACGCTGATCCGCAACCTGGCCGGCCTGGGTAAAGTCAATTTCGACTATCCACGGGTGATGCGCCGCAAGACCAATGCACACTGCGATGTGCTGGTGATCGGTGCCGGTGCAGCCGGCCTTTCAGCGGCGTTGCAAGCAGCCGGCGCTGGGCTTGAAGTGGTGCTGGTGGATGAAAATGCACAGGCAGGCGGCAGCTTGACGTATGACCATGCAGCCGGCAGCATCAACAGCACATTGCTGAGCAGGTTGCTTGGCGAGGTCGAAGGTCATCCCAATATCACCCTGCATACCGCCTCCTATGCGGCAGGCTATTACACCGAGCACCTGGTGCCCGTCGTCACGCCGCATGGCATTATCAAAGTGCGCGCCAGGGCGGTCATCGTCGCCAGCGGCGTATTCGAACAACCGCCGGTGTTCCGCAATAACGACCTTCCCGGTGTCATGCTGGGCACGGCAGCGCAGCGTCTTGTGCATCGCTACGCTGTGGCGCCATGCCGCAATCCTGTCATCGTGACGGCGAACGACCATGGTTACCGGGTGGCACTGGACATGCTGGCAGCTGATATCAAGATCGCTGCCGTCGTCGACATGCGCCCTGCCAGGGGTCCGCAGGAGTTGCACGACGCACTCAAGCACCAAGGCGTCAGTATGCACACCGGGCATTGCGTATACGAGGCCTTGCCAACCGCCGACGGCTTCGGCGTAAAAGGCGCGGTGGTCTGCAGCTACGAAATGGACAGCGCATTTGCCGAAAGCGAACGCAGTTTCACCATTGCCTGCGACGGCATCCTCATGAGCGCTGGCTGGGCACCTGCTGCAGCGCTGCTCTACCAGGCCGGCACCGGCATGCGCTTCGATAACGACATCCAGCAGTTCGTGCCGCAACGCCTGCCAGTTGGCGTATTCGCTGCAGGCAAGGTCAACGGTGTGTTCGAGCTTGAGCAACGCGTCAACGACGGGCTGCGTGCAGCAGGCGATGCGATACGCTACCTTGGATTGCAGGCAGCAGAGGTGGCTGTCGCTGCCCATGCGGGCAATTCGCCCAGCCATCCCTATCCCATCGTCGAGCATGCCAACTCGCGCAATTTCATCGATTTCGATGAGGATCTCCAGCTTAAGGATTTCCTTAATGCGGCGCAGGAAGGCTTCGACAACATCGAACTGATGAAGCGGTTTACAACCGTGGGCATGGGCCCTAGCCAGGGCAAGCATTCCAACATGAACGCTATCCGCATCCTGGCACGCTTGCGCAATTTGCCCGTAGAAAAAGTCGGGACTACGACTGCGCGGCCGTTCTTCCATCCCACACCGTTCGCCCATCTCAGCGGCCGCAGTTTTCATCCGCACCGGCTGACTGCATTGCATGGCTGGCATGCAGCTGCCGGTGCAGTATTTGTCGAGGCGGGCGCATGGAAACGGCCGGCCTATTACGCAAAAGAAGGCTTTAGCAAACAGCAATTGATAGAGCAGGAGAGCCTGACCGTGCGCAACAGCGCTGGCATCATCGATGCCGGTACGCTGGGCAAGATCGAGGTCTGCGGCCCGGATGCGGCCGAGTTCCTGGAACGTTTCTACACCGGCGGTTTTGCCAGCCAGAAAATAGGCGAAACCCGCTACGCGCTATTGCTGGATGAGTCCGCCGTGGTAGTGGATGACGGCATTGCCGGCCGCCTGGCAGAAGACGTTTTCTACGTGACCGCCAGCACTTCCAATGCTGCCGCCGTCTATCGCGAGATGCAGCGCTGGCAGCAACGCTGGCAACTGGACATCGGGCTGGTGAACGTTACCGGTGCTTTCGGTGCCATGAACATCGCCGGCCCCCGTTCACGCGACATCGTGCAGCAACTGACCGCGTTGGACCTGTCCGATGCTGCTTTCCCGTTCGGCGCTATCCGCGAAGCCGAAGTGGCAGGATTGCCCGCGCGCGTCCTGCGGGTCGGCTTTGTAGCGGAACTGGCATTCGAACTGCATATCCCGGCGGCAGCATCGCAGTCGGTGTGGGATGCCGTCATGGAAGCCGGCAAGGTGTACGGAATCCGGGCGTTCGGTACCGATACTCAGCGCCTGCTGCGACTGGAGATGGGCCACCCCATCAGCGGCCACGACACCGATGGGCTGACCAATCCGTACGAGATCGGTGCTGAACATGCGATGAAGATGGGCAAGACTTTTTTCGTCGGCCAGCGCAGCGCACAGATAGTCGCGAAGAAAACACTGAAAAAACGGCTGGTGCCTTTCATACTGGACACCGGCTACCAGGGGGAAATGCCGCTGGATTGCAACCTGGTGATCGAGCCGGCTGCAGATAGTGCTACAAAAGGTGAAATCTCCGGCAGGGTCACCAGCATTGCCCACAGCCCCAGCATTGCCCGCATCATCGGCCTGGCCTATGTACCCGTTGCCAAGACAGCGCCGGGCTCTGTATTCCAGATCCGTACCGATAGCGGTGCACTGGTGAACGCCACCGTGGCCACCACACCATTCGTTGTCGCAGCAACCGCCAAAGGGAGTGCGACCTGATGTTGAAAACGCCCATTCTTTATGCCTTAGTCGTTAAGGAACCGCGCTGGACTGACTTTAACGGCATGTCGGTGGCGCTGGGATACGAAAGCGAAAAGATCGAGCTCGAGCGCCAGCAGATCGCAGGCATCTGCGACGTCAGCTGCCTGCAGCGTTTTGGGGTAAAGGGACCGAATGCCGAACAGTGGTTAGGACAACGCAATATTGCGCTACCGGCAGGCAACAACAGCTGGGCAAGCTCCGGCACCGGTGAAGATGCCAGCCTGGTATTGCGCCTGGGCAGCAGCGAGTTCCTGATCGAACAGCAACTGAATAACACAAGCAATGGCTTGCCCGACGATGGATCCTTGTCGCAGCCAATAGCCGCCGGCGTGTACCGCGTACAGCGCAACGATGCGGCTTTTATCCTCAGCGGCAGCCGAATCCAGGATCTACTATCAGAGCTATGCCTGCTGGATCTGCGCGATAAGGCGCTTGCCGGCGATGCCGTGGTGATGACGCAAGTGGCGGGCATTTCGGCCACGCTGTTGCGCCAGCCTGCGCCTGGTAAACAGTCGGGTATGGTTTTCCGCCTGTGGTGTGACGGCAGTTACGGCGCGTATATGTGGCAAACGCTGACGCAACTGGCCGATGAGCTGGGCGGCGGTGCCGTCGGCCTGGCTACCTATTTATAAGAAATTTAGCAGATAGATTTACAGAGTGAAAAGCAGCACCCACTGAACGATAACCGGCATTGCCGGATTAATGAAAGGGATAGCATGAAGTCTAGTATTCAATCGGTCGCTGAAGCAAAGAAGTTCCTGAAGGATAACCAGATCAAGTACGTGCTGGCGCAATTTGCGGATATCCATGGCGTAGCCAAGGTGAAGTCGGTGCCGGCTGCGCATTTGGAAGATGTGCTCACTGCCGGCGCCGGTTTTGCCGGTGGCGCTATCTGGGGCACCGGCATCGCGCCCAACGGCCCGGATTACATGGCAGTCGGTGAACTGGCGACCCTGGGCCTAGTGCCTTGGCAGCCCGGCTATGCCCGTATCGTGTGCGACGGCCACGTCAACGGCAAGCCTTACGAATACGACGCCCGCGTAGTGCTTAAGAAGCAGCTGGACAAGATGGCCAAGAAAGGCTGGACCTTCTATACCGGATTGGAACCGGAGTTTTCATTGCTGAAACGCGATGCCAATGGCCGCGTAAGCCCGTGCGACGATACTGACCTGCTACAGAAACCCTGTTATGACTACAAGGGTATCACCAGGCAATCAGAGTACCTGGGCAAACTCACGGAATCATTATTGGCCGTCGGCATGGACGTGTACCAGATCGATCACGAAGATGCCAACGGCCAGTTCGAGGTCAACTATACCTACTCCGATGCACTGAAAAGTGCGGACAACTACATCCTGTT
>JAZKEL010000452.1:0-2352 GCA_040387075.1 Pseudomonadota bacterium | reverse complement strand
TACCGAAGGCGAAGAAAAAGTACGTATCAGCCGCAACCTGCCGCAGCAACAGGGCATCATGCATTATGCAGCCCAGCCTTATATGCAGGCAACGGCGCCAGCACCTGCAGCGGCAACCGCTGCCGAGCCGGTCACAGAATCTGTGCAGATTGAAGGGCATGTCGTCAAATCGCCGATGGTAGGCACCTTCTACCGCTCATCGTCGCCGGAAGCCAAACCGTTCATGGACGTTGGCTCCAAGGTCGCCGTGGGCGATACGCTATGCATCATCGAAGCCATGAAGCTGCTGAACGAGATCGAATCCGACCATGCCGGCGTAATCAAAGCCATCCTGGTGGAAAACGGCCAACCGGTGGAGTACGGCGAGCCTTTATTCATCATCGGTTAAGCAACTGATTGATCGATATTCACTATTCGTTGAAAATTGTCATGCCTTTCGTGGCAGCCACGCTTTGCATGCATGGGCCGGAATAAGCGACCCGCCGTGCACAGTTGCTGGTCATTAGGGCGTTTCGCCCGGAGCTAAAAAATGTTTGAGAAAATCCTAATTGCTAATCGCGGTGACCAGCTAGCCTTAGCTAGCGCAGCGGCGAAGCCAAATTGCATAGTGGCTGAAAGCCACTGGTCTATTGAGACGCGGAGTACACATGTTTGAGAAAATCCTAATCGCCAACCGCGGCGAAATAGCCCTGCGCATACAGCGCGCCTGCCGCGAACTCGGCATCAAGACTGTGGCGGTTCACTCGGAAGCCGACCGCGAAGCCAAATACGTCAAGCTGGCGGATGAGTCCGTCTGCATCGGTCCTGCGCCTTCCGGCCAGAGTTACCTGAATATTCCCGCCGTCATCAGCGCGGCGGAAGTGACCGATGCCGAGGCGATTCATCCGGGCTACGGTTTCTTGTCGGAAAATGCCGATTTTGCCGAGCGTGTTGAACAAAGCGGCTTTGTGTTCATCGGCCCGCGTGCCGAGACCATCCGCCTGATGGGTGACAAGGTCAGCGCCAAGGACACCATGAAGAAAGCCGGTGTGCCGTGTGTGCCAGGCTCAGAAGGCGCTTTGCCGGACGACCCGGAAATCATCATCCGCACAGCCAAGGAAATCGGCTACCCGGTCATCATCAAGGCAGCCGGCGGCGGGGGCGGGCGCGGGATGCGTGTCGTGCATACCGAAGCGGCGCTTATCGCATCCGTCAATATGACCAAGGCGGAAGCGCAGACTGCGTTCGGCAATCCCATGGTGTACATGGAGAAATTCCTCGAGCAGCCACGCCATATCGAGATCCAGATACTGGCCGACCAGCACGGCAACGCCGTTTACCTGGGTGAGCGCGATTGCTCCATGCAGCGCCGCCACCAGAAGGTCCTGGAAGAAGCACCTGCGCCGGGTATCTCCACCAAGCTGCGCGACAAGATAGGCGCACGCTGCGTGGATGCCTGCAAACGCATCAATTACCGTGGCGCGGGCACGTTTGAATTCCTTTATGAAAACAACGAGTTCTACTTTATCGAGATGAACACGCGTGTGCAGGTGGAGCACCCCGTTACCGAGATGATCACCGGCATCGATATCGTACAGCAGCAGATCCTCATCGCGGCCAACGAGAAACTGCCGTTCCGCCAGCGTGATATCCAGTTCCGTGGCCATGCCATCGAATGCCGCATCAACGCGGAAGACCCGTACACATTCGTGCCGTCGCCGGGCCGGCTGACCACGTTCCATATGCCGGGCGGTCCTGGCGTGCGTGTAGATACGCATGCATATTCCGGCTATATGGTGCCGCCGCATTACGACTCCATGATAGGCAAGCTGATCACCTACGGCGACACACGCGAACAGGCCATTGCCCGCATGCGGATCGCATTGTCGGAAATGGTGATCGAAGGCATCAAGACCAATGTGCCACTCCATATCGACCTGATGGCCGACGCAGCATTCCATCTTGGCGAAACCAGCATCCACTACCTGGAACACAAGCTTGGTATCAGTTCTAAATAAACCAGTTCCAAGTAGTACTTCAAGCAATACACTGAATGTGTTTGTAGGCGGAGTTATACAACGATGAGCTGGATTTCGCTGAAGATTGAAGCAAGGGACAATACCGCTGACCTGCTTAGCGACACCCTGATGGAATTGGGTGCGCTGTCTGCCAGTATCGAAGATGCGGATGCCGAAACGCCGGACGAGCAACCCATCTTCGGCGAGCCGGGCGATCCGCCGCCCGGTATCTGGCAACATACCATCGTCAGTGCCTTATTCGATGAAGGCGCCAACATCGCAGACATCATGCGCGCCCTTACGGAAGCTACCGGCTTGCCGGAGCTCAACTACAACACGGAATCCATCGCCGAGC
>JAZKEL010000451.1:0-2992 GCA_040387075.1 Pseudomonadota bacterium | reverse complement strand
AGCAAGGCAAACTTAAATACCTTGGCACCAAAGACGGCGCGAAGTTCGATGACAAATATGCGGAAGGCGTAGGCGTTGCAGCGCACGAAGCTACCATCAAGCTGTTTGAGGATGCCGCTGAAGATGCGACCGATGCGGATATCAAGAAATTTGCAGCCGATACCCTGCCGACGTTGAAACATCACCTGGAACTGGCAAAAGCGCTGGATGCTAAGGTAGATAACGACGACTAGGTTGTCAGTTAGCGCGCTTGATCGCTGCTAGATGTGATCGCTGGATCGCAAGTAGTTCAAAGGCAAGAAAAAAGGCCAAACTGAAAAGTTTGGCCTTGAGCTTTTTTGTTATTGAGCGACGCTATTTTAGTCCCCGAAGCAATCCCATTAGCGTCAATAGGTCATGCTGTTGTCTTGATGTCTATTTCACAAATTACTTATTCACAAGCTTGCGGCGGCTGGCTGTGAAACCGATCAAGCCAAGGCCTGCCAGCAGCATGGCGTAGGTTTCCGGCTCAGGCACGGCAGCCACGGCATTCAACCCGTCTGTGGAACTGAATGTGGTGAATGCGCTTGAGGATGGTGCCTTGAACTGCGCTTGCTGGTCGCCATCGCAGCAACGCTCGAAGCCGTAGATATTCAATACATGATTACCTGCTGCAAGATTCAGGCTGACATCGAAGATCTGCGTCGTGTTGTCGTAGCTGCCTGCCCACCACATGTCGTGGGAATTGAAATCCAGTGCTGTGCCGTCAACGAATATCGCGCCGCCCTGGCTGAAATCCACCCCGGAACGGAACTGCCAAGTGCCTGATTCAGATGCGCCGAAACTGACGGTCGACTTGAATGCCATGTCGCCGAAAGCACCGAACAGGGAGTGATTGGAAATGGCGTTGTAAGAGTCGACCGTGGCAGAACCATAGCCTACTGAGTCGGATGCAGTGAGGGCGCTATCCACAGCGGCCTTGTAACTTGCAGCATCCGCGAAAGTGCCGCCGAATGTCGTGCTGGCGGTTTCGATCTTGATCGTGCTGGCATGGGCACTGCCGATGAAAAGTAACGTTGCTGCGGCCAAACCTGCTTTAAGTGTTGTATTCATAAATCCTTCGTTGATCATGTGGTTGTATTTCTTAAGATATACATTGCACGGCTTATGCCAACATCCGAATAAAAATTAAGCCATTGATTAATCTATATATATTTATTAATTCAATATTGAAACCCGGCATGCCGCGTTAATACTTCGACACCTGGTGCCACCAGCAGATGAATTTTCAGCATCCGCTTGGTGGCTTATGTCTATGTGGTTAACTGCCTAAACCTGGCTGGCCCTGCGGCGATAAGAGGCGAAGGCAAGCAGACCTAACCCTGAAAGCATCATGGCGTATGTATGCGGCTCAGGCACGGCGATCACTAGGCCGGGCACATTTACATCAGCGAAGTAATGGTTGGAATTTACCTGGATCGATGAATCCCAGTTATTGACGATCACGTTGCCGTTGATTTGCCCGCCACCGCCCAGCACTGTGGCATTAGGCGCCAGGATGGAACCGAAAATGCCCACGTTATTGAACGACAGCGTGCTTGCCTCGTAGAAATTGAACAGTGTGTTGTAGCTGGCAAAGCCCTGAGGCGTTCCGCCTTGGAAGCCGGCTGTAACGCCACTGACATTGACGATGATGGATTGCCCTGCCGACAGGCTGGCGAAATTCGCATAATTCACGCTGGCAAGGTCAGCGCCGGAAACATTGAATATCTGCACATCGGATGTGCCGGTGCCGGTGAATGTAATGCCGCCGTATTGGATCGCCGTATTGCCATTGGCCGTTAGATCGGAAAGCGCATTGGAAAGACTGGTCATGCCACTTTTCACGCTGCCGAATGAAACCGGCGATAGGCCGCTGTCAACGCTGCCTGAAAAACCGAAGCTTGAAGTACTTACCGTACCGCCTGCAAAGACGTTGCCATTACTGATAGACGCATTGTTATAGCTCAAATTGTTACCGACGACGAGCGAATACCCGTTATAGGATTTGTTGTTGGCGTTGACGCTGTAAGAGGAAGCGGTAACGTTATTACCTGCTGCCACAGCGCCTTCCACATCACTGCCATGGCTTGTGAAATTGTTAAAAGCGAATACGTTGAAATCGCCGGCGATGCCTAGATCCAGCGTTGCTGCAAATGTAGATGAACTTGCAATAAAAAATAAACCTGCCAAAAAACCTTTCTTGAATCCGGATTGCATGTGTTTCCTTTAATAGATTTCTAATATATCCCTGCTAGTCATTGAGCAAATTCAATGCCGCATTGCCATGGCTTAACGCCTTGGAGGAAACACATACCTTTCAAACACTTAGCCTGGGAGCGGCATGGATACTGCCTCGCAGGCCAGCTAGTCTTTCATCACCCCAGTTATTCTTTCATCACGATAGTGGAGATTTCAACGGCTTCGGTTCAAACCGACCCGGCCGCGGTAAACCAGCCTATCCACTCTCCTACAGCCAAATAATCCTAAACCCGACAACCCAGGTTTCCGTTGCGCCGTATATTCCATCATAAAGTTAGTCACTTCCATAAGCGTCTATTGATCTTTGCACTGCCGTCTTACCACGCCCATCCATCACACAGGACACCATATGAAATTCAATAAACTCGTTTTACCTTTAGCCATCGTCAGCGCATTGGGGCTGGCTGCCATTGCTCATGCAGGCCCCATCGATGCCGTCACTACCAAGCTGGTAGGAGAACCCGCAAAAGCAGACCCCGATATGCAGAGTGTGCTGGATGCACTGACCTCATTAAAAGGCAAACCCATCGCCAAGCTCTCCCCTGCTGAAGCCCGCCTGCAGCCGACACCGACGGATGCGGTGATGAAAGTGCTGAAAGACCAGGGAAAGTCGACTGAGCCTGTGCCGGTGGCCAGCGTGAAGGACATCAATATTCCCGGCCCGAAAGGCGAGATCCCGCTGCACGTCTACACCCCAAAAGGCAAGGGGCCT
>JAZKEL010000450.1:0-6450 GCA_040387075.1 Pseudomonadota bacterium | reverse complement strand
AAAATTTGGGACTGCCAGAAATAGCTGCCTTGACCAACGCCAAGCGATGTTCTTCACGCTTAAGCACCGGCAAGCAATAATGGTGCGGGCGTATGCCGCCAGTAAACATGGCATTACGGTTCATTAATAAGTGATGCGCAGTAATGGTGGCGGCTACATGCGCGTCAGCGGCCATGACAAAATCAGCGGCATCAAGGGTGGTAATATGTTCGAACACCACTTTTAAGCTGGGAAACTTGCGCAGCAACGGCGTCATAATGCGGTCAATAAACACCTTTTCACGGTCAAACACATCCACATGCGCATCCGTCACTTCGGCATGCGCCAATAAGGGCACGCCGAGCCGCTCCATGGCTTCCAGCGCTTTTACGCAATGCCCGAGATTGGTCACGCCGGAGTCGGAGTTGGTGGTAGCGCCGGCCGGGTAAAGCTTGACGCCATGCACGATACCGCTGTCCTTCGCGCGGGCGATGTCATCAGCTGAGGTATTGTCCGTGAGGTAAAGCGTCATCAGCGGCTCGAATTGCGCGCCTGCAGGCAACGCATCGAGTATGCGTCGGCGATAGGCGCTAGCCAACTCAGTAGTAGTGACAGGAGGGCGCAGGTTAGGCATGACAATCGCACGCGCAAAGCGGCGCACGGTGTCCGGCAATACTGCCCTGAGCGCGTCGCCGTCGCGTAAATGCAGGTGCCAGTCGTCAGGCCGGGTGATGGTGAGTTTGTCCATAAGTAAGGTCAGTCAGATTTCGCTGGTTTAAATAGATTGGATTTAGATGTCAGGATTTTAATGTCAGTGCGAATTCATAGAGCAGGTTTTTTTTGATGCCGGTGATCTCAACCGCCAGCTTTACCGCCTGCTTCAACGGCAAATCCGCCAACAATAACCTGAGCGTGCGTTCGCCCTCTGCACTGATGGCCGCCTCTTCCTGCGGCGGTAACCCCTGCACCAGCACCACGAACTCGCCCCGCTGCTGGTTCGGGTCGGCCAGAAGCCAATCCTTGGCTTCTGAAAGCAGGCACCGATGAAACGTCTCGAAGGTCTTAGTCAGCTCGCGAGCGATGGTGACCTGCCTGTCGCCGCCCAGCACGGATGCCAGATCTTCGATGCATTCGACGATGCGGTGCGGCGCCTCGTAAAATACCAGCGTGTCCGGCCTTGCTTTCAGTTGCTCCAGGGATTTCCGGCGTTGCGAACCGCTGGCAGGCAGGAAACCGATAAAACTGAATCCGGTCGCCGTGATACCGGAGGCTGAGAGCGCCGTAATCACTGCACTGGCGCCGGGAACAGGGACGATATTGACGCCCGCATTGCGAAGCACGTCAACCACAATCGCCCCTGGGTCGCTAATACCGGGAGTGCCGGCGTCAGTCACCAGGGCGATGGACTCCCCCGATTGCAGGCGCTGCAGCAACAACTCGGCGGATTTGTGCTCGTTATGCTGGTGCACGGCAATCATTTTTTTCTGGATGCCGAAATGCGTCAGCAGGTGCGCGGTGTGCCGGGTATCTTCTGCAGCGATGGCATCCACCGTTTTCAATATCTCCAGCGCCCGCAAGGTAATATCCTGGAGATTTCCAATTGGCGTGGCGACCACATATAATGAGGCAGTACTATTCAATGCATACACTCCGACTCAACTGCATATATTCACTCTCGACTAGCCCCTACATGACCAATTACAAACTCGCATTCCGCCTGGCACTTTTGGCTTTCCTGGTAGCAATGTCCGGGATAGCCGGCGCGGATACCGCCACCACCCCAAAACCAAGGAAAAGCCTGGAAGCCGCCTACAGCGAAGGGCTGGCCTGCCTTGGCAAATCCGATATTCCCTGCGCGCAAGTCTCGCTGGCAAGTATTCCCAGCCAGTCAGTTTATGCCAAGTTACTGGCAGGCAATATTGCCGCCGCAGCTAAAGATTACGACAGCGCATTCCGCCTGCTGCTTCCCCTACAGGCCGATAGAACCCTCAGCAATGAGGCAAGCGCAAGTTTACACGCAAGCCTCGCACTAGCCTATGACGATCAGCAGGATGCCGCGCGCGCGCTGGAACAACGGGTGATTGCCGAAACCTACCTGCAGAGCCCGGAAGAGATACGTGCCAACCAGGCGCGCATCTGGAATTCCCTGCGTCCGCTCTCCAGGGCAGACCTGGTGGAAATGCGCGGCAACAGCCAGGACACGACCATCCAGGGCTGGATAGACCTGGCGCTGGCAGCCGGCAAGAAGGACAAGGATGCCCTGACAGATTGGCGCAACGCCTATCCGGATCACCCCGCCATCTTCATCTCCCAGGATCTGAGCGATAAACAGGCGGTAAATAAGCCTGTCACCAGCCCGAATGACGTTAATGGGCAGATTGCACTGATATTGCCATTCTCCTCGGAAACCTATTACCCGGCGGCGGATGCCATCGAACGCGGGTTCATGGCGGCGCAATACGCGGAAAAAGGTGCGGGCGAAGTCAAGATCTACGCCTCCCACGGTGACAGGAATGAAATCGTCAGCCTGTATACCCAGGCGTTGAGCGAAGGCGCACATTACGTGGTGGGGCCGCTGACGCGTGACGAAGTGAGCACGCTGGCGGCCGACAGGATACAGGTACCGACGCTGACCCTGAACTACCCTGAAAACCAGGCGGCGGATGGTACTGCATTGCCCAGGAAAGCCATCCCCAACCTTTACAGCTATGGCTTATCGGCAGATGCCGAAGCGGCGCAGGTGGTTAAATACGCCCGCGACCTCGGCATGCAGACGGCCACGGTCGTGATGAGCGATGACGTACTGGCCAGCCGCATCGCCAAGTCATTCAGCGATGCATGGATAGCGGACGGCGGGCAGATACGGCTTACCTTGAGCATCGCCGATGCCAATAGCCTGAACGCCATCAAGTCGGAGATTGCAGGAAATCCGGCCGACATGATCTTCCTTTCCGCCAATGCAGAGTCGGCACGTACCATACGGCCCTACCTCGACATTGCCACGCCCACGTTCGCCATCTCGCATATCTACAGCGGCATCTGGGAAAATCCCGACGACCAGCCGCTGGCCGCCATCCGGTTTGCAGACATGCCCTGGCTGCTGGAAAGCAGCAATCCCGAGTTCGCCGGCTACGAGCTAGCGGCCGTGGATCTGCCGCCAGGGGAAATGCAGCGCTGGTTCGCACTGGGTGCGGATGCGTACAAGCTATTGGTGCTGCTATCGACCAAACACCGCCTGCCCACATCGATAGATGGCCTGAGCGGAAAAATACGGGTTAATGCCAGCGGTGAGATCAGTCGCGAGCTATCCATAGGCCGTTTTGGCAAAAACGGGGTGCTGCTGGAAAAGTCACCCAGATAGATCTGCATATACCTACTTGAAGACACTGGGCGACACCGCTGAACAGCTGGCAGCCATATACTTGCAGCAGCATGGGCTGACCTTAATTATCAGCAATTACCGCTGTAAATTCGGCGAGATAGACCTCGTCATGTGCGATGCAAAAACACTGGTCTTCGTCGAGGTAAGACTGCGTACCAACAGCAAATTCGGCGGTGCGGGCGGTAGCATCACCCCGGCCAAGCAACGCAAGCTCGCCATGGCTGCAGAACATTATCTACAAAAACATGGGCAAACCAACTGCAGGTTCGATGCGATACTCATGGAAGCAACCGATACCAGCAAACTCGAATGGATACGCAACGCATTCGATGTGTAAGGTTGAGCAACCCGTTTTTCAATAGGCAAGTGTTACAAACAGACAGAATTTTCACGTAAATTAAAGACTAGCGGAATCACTGCCAATGGCGTCAAACCAGGATCTGAACCAGCGCATCGCCGCCCACTTCGAGCAGAGCGCCCGCCTCAAGATGGAACTGGCCGACCTGCTGGCAACCCCTATCGCCCATGCCGCAGAAGTGATCGTGCAGGCATTGCTGAACGAAAAGAAGATACTGGCCTGCGGCAATGGCGGCGCTGCAGCCAATGCGCAGTACTTCACTTCGCGCATGCTCAATCATTTCGAGACCGAACGCCCAGGCCTCGCGGCGATTGCATTAAGCGCGGATACCATCACGCTTACTTCGATTGCCAATACCGGCAATTTCGAACAGGTATTTTCCAAGCAGATCATGGCCCTGGGCCAGGCCGGCGATGTGTTGCTGGCGATCAGCGCCAGCGGCAACTCGAAAAACATACTGAAAGCCATCAATGCGGCAAAAGAGCGCAATATGCATGTCATCGCCCTGACTGGCGGCGATGGCGGCAATGTGGTTGAACTTCTGGGTGCCGATGACATTCATATAGGCGTTCCCCACGACAATGCATCACGTGTGCAGGAAGTATATGTTCTTATCCTGCATTGTTTATGCGATGCTATCGATTGTATTTTATTAGGAGTCAATGAATGAAGATGGTCACCAAGGTTTTTGCAGGCTCATTACTGGTTGCTGCCATGGCAACGCAACTCACCGCCTGTTTCCCGGTCGTCGCCGGAGGTGTCGCTGCAACAGGCGTCATGGCTGCAGACCGCCGTACCTCAGGTACCTATATTGAAGACCAGAGCATCGAACTGAAAGCCAAGAAGAACATCGTCGATAATATCGGTGCCGCGAATATCCACGTCAATGTCACCAGCTACAACCGCAACGTGCTACTGACAGGCGAAGTGATCAATGAAGCAGCGAAAACCAAAGCGGAAGCCGCGACCAAGGCCATCGACAATGTCAGGACGATCACCAATGAGCTGACCGTGGACGAAAACAGCAAGTTCACCGAGCGTAATAACGATACGTATATCACTTCAAAAGTGAAAGCCAGCATGATCAAGGAGAACCGCTTCCCCGCCAACTACGTAAAAGTGGTCACCGAGGCCGGCACTGTGTACCTGATGGGCATCGTCAAGCACAAGGAAGCCGACGATGCCGTTGAAATCGCCCGTAGCATCGAAGGCGTCAATAAAGTCGTCAAGGTATTCGAGTACATAGAATAAACAGGCCATGCCAAACCGACCCTAACCGCTAACTACAAATTTAGAAAACATCATCATGAGCACGCTACCTAACGAAATCATCATCGAAGGCCTGACACGTACAGGCAAGACCTTCCGCCCCAGTGACTGGGTCGACAGGATGTGCAGTACGTACGCTAGTTTCGGCGCAGACAAGAAGATACGCTATTCGCCCTACCTGAAACCCCGGGTGGTGAATGGCGTACGCTGCCTGGCGGTGGACCTGAAACTAAAAGAAACCAGTCCGGAAGGCTATGCACAGCTGATGTATTTCGCCGAAGAGAACCAGCTCAATATACTGGACGCGGAAGGCAAGAGTATCCCGACCCCATTCTGACATTCCTGCTCGAACACTCTTAACGGCATTCCGAAAGTAACAATTTCGGTCCGGCAGAGACTCCCACCTGATTGTTGTAGCTGACTAAATCCAATTTGTCTTTATACTCAGCATAGTCGTCGCCTGGCATGTCATGGGATAGCAATTAGCCAGCCCGGTTGTATGCTTGTCGACACTAGTAACATCGTGACAAATCCGATGATAGTTTTTACAATCAGGCAATATAGCCGGAGCCAGCAATGTCGTTAAGCCTTAAAGTCCCTGAACTATCCGATAAGCCTTTAATCGTTGCGGAGACGCGTTCCCATAAAATTGCGGAATTCATTGCTAAACTTCACCAGGCGAACCTGCTGGATACTGCCACTGTATTATTCGATGAAATCGAGATACTGAACCGGCAAAAAGTAAGTACCGAAGACCGTACGCGGGCACTTGAAGCTTACCGTCCTACTGTCATCGACTTATGCGCCCAACTGGCGGAACATTACTGCACATCCCCATTGCCCTTGCCTGAAAAGGCGAAGGCGCATGCTTCCCTTGCTGAATCCTTATGGCTGGAGCTCAGCTACGGTTACAAGCTGGCGCTGATCGATAACCATAAAAAGTTTTTCAGTATCAAAAGCGAGAAGAACACTGCGCTTACGGTGCAACGCGCCATGGAGGCGTTGCGTGAACTGGCGATGGTTTACCATCAAACCTATTTCTCCCTGCCCAGCAGCCTGTGGTCGGACCTGAACCAGTTGTATCTCTACGCGGCACAGCAGTCCCTGCACGAGATAAACCTGGCAACCGAGACCGAACCCACCAGCAGTATCAGCCTGACGTATAAAAAAGCGTTACTGATGGCCCTGGCAGACCCGCAGCGGCTGGCATATAAAGACATCAAGCGTGTTGCCGATTATATCGACCGCTATGCCAGCCATGCCCACTTGCAGGGGCTGGGCCTGATAGACAATCCCACCGGCATCTTTTTCATAGCGCTGCATTCGGGCAATCCGCCCGTGGCCTATAACAGGAATACCAAGGAAGGAAATGCAAAGCAGGACATTTTCCTGGTGACCATTGACCTGGCCAGGTTGCTGCACAAGCATATCCAGCAATTGAAATCGCAGCCTGCGGCCGGAC
>JAZKEL010000449.1:0-2543 GCA_040387075.1 Pseudomonadota bacterium | reverse complement strand
AACTTCGAAGTTGCCACCGAACTGGCGATCGATGCAGGGGCTGCCTGGCGCGTGAAAGACAGCACCGACCTGGCGGATGCCCTGAACCGCTTATTTGGCGACCCGGAAAAGCGCCACCGCATGAGCCTGGCAGCGCTGGATTTCAGCACCAGTGCGGGCGGCGCCACCTACCGTATCGCCGACCTGGTGCAGGCTTACCTCCCCATCGCTTAAAGCTTGCCGCGATAAGCCCCTATCGGACTGAAATGGATTTGACCAGCACGACCTCGCACGCGCCATTGCCCGTGTCGGTGCGTGAAAGCGAACTTCGCCACATCCAGCCATCGCTAGCACGGGCTTCCACCAGGTAGCCGCGCAGGCTTACGATCTGCCCTTGGCGGATGGAATTTAACGACTTTTCCACCTCGCGGTCGGCAGGGATCATGTGCATATTGGCGCTGTGGGTCTCGATCTCTTCACGCGGTATGAAAAACTCGTCCACGTGCCAGAAATAAAATCGGTTGCCCTGGCTGATGTCTATCTTTTCCAATACCGCCTGATCCGACATCGGTCCCCAGCCCAATGCCAGATCCACCGGCGACAGATCCGCTTCACGTCCCAGGCTGTAGCGCTTTACAGATAGCACGCGGGCTTCGATGGCAAAGTCGGCCAATGGTGTCAGCTGGTAGCCATTGTGGGTAAAGCTGTTTGCACTGTGGATAGTATTCTGTGCAGGTGCGTCGGGAGCTGTGATGCCTGGGCTGTGAACCACCGGGCGGTGATGGAAATGCTGGTAAGCACCGTACGCGATCGCTAGCACGAAAAGCAGGCTTTTCCAGTTCATTCGTACGTCTTTCTTGGTGTTGTTATACCGTGTGCCTGATCTATAGCCAGGTCTGCCTAACTAAATGCAGTTGCGAAGTAACGGCTTGACCACGTCCTAGCGGATAAGCCGGCTTATCTGTTTGAAGGCATCCCCTTCCGCTACACCAAGCCATTCAAAGGCAATGGATTCGGTATTGGTGACGATGATACCGGCTTGCCGCATTCTCGCCAGTGCATTCGCTTTATTGCCGGGGTCGCGTGAGATCACGGCATCCTCGGCCACGAATACCTGTTTGCCCTGTTCCTGCAATTCCAGGGCGGTCTGCAACACGCAGATATGCGCCTCCATGCCGGCCAGGATGATCTGCGGCCGGTCGCTGGTGATCTGGCGATTGAAGGCAGGCTCCGCACAACAGGAAAACGATGCTTTAGTGACGCCAGGCTTGCCGCCAAGCAATTCGGCCAGTTCCGGCATGGTATGCCCGAGGCCTTGTGGGTATTGCTCGGTGTAGAAAGAGGGGATTTCCAGCAAGGCGGCAGCTTTCAATAAGATGCCGCAATTTTTTACAACCGCTTGCATCGCCTCAGTATGCATCGCGCCGGCCAGTTTGGCCTGCATGTCGATGATCACCAGGCGGCTTTGCCCGCGTTGCGCTAACAGACTATTTTTCATGGCAGGCCGTTTTTCATGCGCAGGTCATTATGAGTCGGTATGTGGATTAGAAATGGAAGCGTTCAGGCTGCGCGGCATTACGCAGCGCCGGCACGCAGGTCTCGAATAGGACGTAACGCTTGAAGTGGTCATTCTCCAGGCGATGCACCATGGTGGCCTGCATGACGGGCGCTTCGCCTATCACCACGAACATGCGGCCGTCCTCGGCCAGCTGTTTTTCTGCCAGGAGAGGCGCGACCAATACCGAGCCGGTGAATACGATCACGTCATACGTCTCACCAGGCCAGCCGTTGGCGGCATCGCCCACCTGCAAGCTGACGTTGTGGATATTGTGTGCTGAGAGCTTTTCGGCAGCAGCGGCGCTAAGGCTCGGGCTCACTTCTATGCTGTGGACATGCTTGGCCAGGCTTGCCAGCAATGCGGTAAGATAGCCGCTGCCGGTGCCGATTTCCAGCACCTTGTCGGCTTTGCGTATATCCAGCGCTTGCACGATACGGGCTTCCATCTTGGGTGACAGCATGGTCTCGCCCTGGCCGATGGGTATTTCCAGGTCGGCAAAGGCCAGCCCCGAGTACTGTTCAGGTACGAAATCTTCACGCGGAACCTGTTTCAGCAAATCCAGTACAGTGGCATCCAGCACCTCCCAGGTACGGATCTGCTGTTCTATCATATTAAAGCGCGCCTGTTCGCGCTGCATATTAAAACGGGCTTGCTCCCGTTGCACATTCAAGCTGGCCTGCTCAGGCTGGGTATCGATCTGCTGGTCTGGGATCATGATGTCTGCTTTATTTTCAACGTTATATTTCAAAACAAATTAGCCTGCAATAGTATAACTGAACTCGTGTATATCGAACTCATACTGTGGTCAGCGGGCGCTCTGTGTGTCGCGATGCGCAGCACTTGAGGCAGTGAACAAGCAATTGGGAGAACCTATGGCAGCGATTAACGTAAAAAGACTCGGCGCAGAACTATTCGAGGTGACTGTCGAGGGGAAGACTGTCACAACGCATACAGTGACTGCGCGGACGGACTATGTAAGCAAACTACTTGGAAACCGTTTGGCTGG
>JAZKEL010000448.1:0-3121 GCA_040387075.1 Pseudomonadota bacterium | reverse complement strand
ACGGCCTGCTCCAGGAAGGCCGGCGGCATGCCGAACTGGCCATCGACGGCGATAGCAGCGTCAGGCTGGGCCGTACCTTGCTACGCGTCCGCAGCGCGACGTATCCCGTGGTGGAAGAGTTGCTGCTGGACGTAGCCGTGCCGGCCAGGGCGGGTAATAAGGCGCCTGCCTATACCGAAGGCTGGCAGGGGGCGTTGGCAGGGCTTGCCATCATTATCCTGTTAAGCGTTTCCAGCGTGTGGATCTCGGACACCGAGCAGTTTTCAGCCATCCGCTATTTCATGGCGACCGCCCTGATCCTGGGCATCGTACTCATCTGGTGCGGGGGATGGGCGTTTGCCGGCCGGGTATTCGGCAGCCATGCCAGTCACAATACGACACGCTTCAGTCGCCACCTGTTTATCGTGGCATGCGGGCTCTTGGCGATGGATGTATGGGATATATTCAGTGTCACCGCGGCCTATGCCTTCTCTCTCGAGTCGCTGACACGCTATAGCGAACATGTGGTGGTGATCCTTTCAGCCGCCATCATCTTCTTCCATCTGCGCACGATCAACCGGGAACGCTCCAGGCGCTTTGCGTTACTGTGCGGCCTGCTGGTGGTGCTGGGTTCAGGGCTGATCCTGATGAACAACTACCAGCGGTATGGCCGTTTGTCCGGCGATCTTTACATGACCTACATATTGCCGCCGCAGGTACGCCTGAGCCCGGACCAGCCGGTTGCCAGATTCATGGAAGATGCCGGCAACCTGAAGGCAAGAGTGGACGAAGAACGCCTGAAGCCGGTCAAGGACAGGCTGATGCTGATCGATGATGAGGAAGACCCTGCTGCCGAGGCTTACAGGCAATAAAGTAAATAAAGAAACTTGCTATGCTGAAACGAACAAAAGGACCTCGAAGGTCCTTTTGTTTTGTTGTTTTAAAGCATGGTTTGATCCGCGCTAGCTGATGCCCGGATAATCAAACGTTCTTGCCATCAGCCGCAATGACCGAAAGCCTTTATGCGTCAGAAACCTTGTATCAGGAAACCGGCCGCATGGACGTTAGTGGCGATGAAAAGCCCGGCGATCACTAGGGGGATCAGGGAGGTCTTCAGTATTAGGTTGGTCATGATGGGGATATCCTGTTCAACAGTCGAATAATGGGGGGCATCATAAGGTCCTGAAATGACAATAATGTGAAACATGCCGCTTAAACCACTTAATAAACCGGCTTAAATTTTTATTGTTAAATCGGCAGAAAGCGGCACCTTTGATTTGTGGCGGTAGAGGGTTTCCAGTAAAATGACTTCCCGTCCGCAATGTCCAAAAAGTGTTCTCAATGACTAAATATGTGTTCGTCACCGGCGGTGTAGTTTCTTCCCTGGGTAAAGGCATCGCAGCCGCTTCCCTGGGCGCAATCCTGGAATCGCGTGGCATCAAGGTGACCATGCTCAAGCTGGATCCGTATATCAACGTCGATCCCGGCACCATGAGTCCGTTCCAGCACGGCGAGGTATTCGTCACCGACGACGGCGCGGAGACTGACCTGGATCTCGGCCATTACGAGCGTTTCATCAGTTCCCGCATGGGCAAGCGCAACAATTTTACTACCGGCCAGATCTACGAAACCGTGATCAAGAAAGAGCGTCGCGGTGAATACCTGGGAAAAACCGTGCAGGTCATCCCGCACATCACCGACGAGATCAAGACGCATATCGAACGTGGCGCCGAAGGTGCCGATGTTGCCATCGTGGAAGTAGGCGGCACTGTGGGCGATATCGAATCGCTGCCGTTCCTCGAAGCCATCCGCCAGATGGGCTTTGAAAAAGGCCGCGACCATGCCTGTTATATCCACCTGACGCTGCTGCCCTGGATACCCACCGCAGGCGAACTGAAAACCAAGCCTACCCAGCACTCGGTAAAAGAACTGCGCGAAATCGGCATACAGCCAGACATCCTTTTATGCCGGGCCGACCGTAGCATCCCGGACGACGAGCGCAGGAAGATCGCGCTGTTCACCAATGTATCGCCGGAAGCGGTGATCTCGGCGGTGGATGCCAGCTCCATCTATGAGATCCCCGGTCTGCTGCATGACCAGATGCTGGACGAGATCGTCTGCCATAAACTGAAAATACTGGCCAAGGCGGCCGATCTTTCCGAGTGGAAAAAGATCGTACATGCATTGGCCAACCCGCAGCATGAAGTGAATATCGCCTTCGTCGGCAAATACGTCGACCTCACCGAATCCTATAAATCGCTGACCGAAGCGCTGATCCATGCCGGCATCCATACCGAATCCAAGGTGCGTATCCACTACATGGATTCCGAAGATATCGAGCGTGATGGTACAGGCGCTTTGAGCGACATGGATGCCATCCTGGTGCCAGGCGGCTTCGGCAAGCGCGGCACGGAAGGCAAGATCGCGGCGATCCAGTTTGCGCGTGAAAGCAAGAAGCCCTACCTTGGTATCTGCCTGGGCATGCAGCTGGCGGTGATCGAGTTCGCCCGCAACGTGGCGCACCTCGAGAATGCCAACAGCACCGAATTCAACCCTGACGGCCCGCATCCTCTGGTCGGCCTGATCACCGAGTGGCAGGATGCCGACGGCAAGGTGGAAGTGCGCAGCGAAGATTCCGACCTGGGCGGCACCATGCGCCTGGGCGCGCAGCGTTGCCCTACCGTGGCCGATACCATGGCGGCCATGATCTACGGCCCCGAAGTGAATGAGCGCCACCGCCATCGCTATGAAGTGAACAACCATTACGTGGAGCAGTTGAAGTCAGCCGGCCTGGTCATTTCGGCACGTACCCCGACCGAGAACCTGTGTGAGATGATCGAGTTGCCGCAGAACGTGCACCCCTGGTTTGTCGGTTGCCAGTTCCACCCGGAATTTACGTCCAATCCCCGCAAGGGCCATCCGCTGTTCAAGTCGTATATCCAGGCTGCTCTTGATAACAAGACACGCGGCAACAAGCAGTCATAACAATCAGTCCCTGATAAACGCCATAAGGAAAGCCTGACGAATGAATTTATGCGGTTTTGAAGTTGGCCTGGAGCATCCGCTTTTCCTGATTGCCGGCCCGTGCGTGATCGAATCGCAGCAAATGGCCATCGATACGGCCGGCCAGATCAAGGAAATC
>JAZKEL010000447.1:0-3436 GCA_040387075.1 Pseudomonadota bacterium | reverse complement strand
TGAAACACGCCACAGCATGAGGGATTGAAAATGAAATGCCAAATGAAGCATCAAGTACGGTTGACACCGTACCTGCACAGTAGGAAGATGCATTGAGCATTTTTACCTAATGTTCACTTCAAAATTAAGTCTGCCCAATACGAAAGCCATTATGCATAGCACCATCAATCAAGAAGAAATCAATATGTTGCGTTCAGAAGTCGAACTGCTGATGAAGGAACGCTTTGCCCTGCTGAAAGTGACAGGCGCTGCCGCAGGCCTGATCGCCGAGCTGGATAGCCACGACCTGCCGCAAGGCGCTGTGGAAGCTGCAGAGCTGCTGTCCTCAAGCGTCAACAGCCTGACCGAAGAAACCCTCCAGGACGCACTGAATTCAGTGCATGCCGCCATCATCCAGTCTTAGCGCCCTGCAGTAACACAAGCCGGCCCGGCCGCCGGCTTGGTCTCCCACCAATCCGAATTTAAGCACTTACGCGTATCGCATTGCCGCTATCCGCCCATGCAGGTAATATCGTGCTGGGTGGAGTGTATGCAAAAAAATACTATAACGAATATAACTTGGGCAGGCACAGGCAACGTGGCGAGCATCCTATTGCTTTCCACCGTGCTGAGCAGTTGCGCTTTCCAGGCATACCAGCCCAAACCTGTCGTCCCGGCACAAAGCGCTGCACGCTATCTGGCGCACGACCCCACTGGCGATGAGTTCGGGCAATACCTGGCGTCGACCGATTATCCGCAGAGCGAACTGCCGATTGCCCGATGGGGCCTGCGCGAGCTTACCCTCAGCGCGCTGTTTTTCCATCCGCAGCTCAATGTGGCACGCACCCAATGGCGTGCTGCGATGGCAGGCGAAATCACTGCATCGCAACGTCCGCTGCCCGGCATCTCGGGCGGCATCGAAAACCATAGCCAGCGCGATAACGGCGTGTCCCCGTGGACATACGGGCTGAGCATAGACCTGCCCATCGAGACCGCAGGTAAACGCCAGGCGCGTATCGACCGGGCAACCAGCCTCAGCAATGCCGCGCGTATCGATATTGCCCAGAATGCATGGCAAGTACGTAGCCGCCTGGCGCTGAGCCTGATCGAATACGAATACGCCAGCGAACAGGCACGCATACTGCAAAATGAGGTGGCAACCCGCCAGGAAATTGTGGCCATGCTGGAAAAGCGCCTGGAAGCGGGCATGGTGTCCACTGTAGAGCTGAGCACTTCGCGACTGCTGTTGCAACGTGCACAACAAACCATGCTGGCGGAACAAGGCCGGATTCCCGAGTTGCGTGCCGCCGTCGCCAGCAATAGCGGTCTGCCGCTGGCCGCCTTCAGCAAGTTGCCGCTCGACGAAACGCCATTGCTGACGCTGGCGAGCGTTCCCGGCAAATTACCGCAGTCCGACACCAACAACCAGATGCAGCAGGCGGCCATGCTCAATCGCCTGGACCTGCGCTCTGCCTTGGCGCGTTATGATGCCGCCGAGGCAAAACTCCGGCTGGAAATCGCCAGGCAATACCCTGACATACTGCTATCTCCCGGCTATACCTACGACCAGGGCGACCGCATCTGGTCGCTGGGATTCTCTACCCTGCTGACCATGCTGCACGGCAATCGCGGACTGATTGCGGAGGCTACCGCATTGCGCGAAGTGGAAGCCGCACAGTTTGAAGCACTACAGGCCCAGGTGATCGGTGACCTGGAGCAGGCCCAGCAACGTTATTGGGCGGCCCTCAACGAGCTCAGGCAGGCACGCGAACTGCAACAGGCGCAACAGGCGCGCATACAGCAAAGCGAGCGCCAGTTCGAAGCTGGCTTCACCGACCGTCTGGAGTTCACCAGTACACGGCTTGAGGCCCTGCTGGCAGAGCAAAACGTACTGACGGTCGCCTACAAGGTACAGCGCGCCAGCGCCAGCCTGGAAGATGTCATGCAGCTGCCCTTGCAGGACATTGCCAGCATGCCCGCACAACTCGACCAGGCGGTCAGCCGATAATGATTACTCCAGGCCGGCAAGATATCCAGGAAAGCAGATATGAATCGTAAAGTCGCCATTATCGTCGCCTTGCAGGCGTTCCTCATCATCGTCATGTTCTGGGTCATCATCTTCTACGGTAAAGATGAATACGAGGCATATACCCGCGACCAGGATGAAGAAATCGCCTCGCCGGAACGCGTCAGCTCCGAACTCGGTGCAACTGTCATTACCATCAGCGCAGAAGCGCAGGCGCAAAGCGACATCAAGACGACCGAACTTAAAACCGGATCACACCAGGAGACGTTAAGTGCGTTCGGCAGCGTGATCAGCATCGACCCCCTGATTGAGATGCGCACGCGCTACCTTACGGCCGTTGCCGACGCTAACGTGGCACGCGCCTCGCTGGCCAACAGCCGACAGGAATACCAGCGCCTGCTGCAATTGAACCAGGACAACCGCAATGTCTCCGACCGCGTGGTACTGGCCAGCGAGGCGTTATACAAGACCGACCAGGCCAAGCTGCAAGCGGCGCAGGTACAGGCCGGCAACGTACGCGACAACATGCGCCAGCTTTGGGGCGAAACGCTTGCCATGCAGGCAACACAGTCCAACAGCAGTGCCTTGCAGAACCTGCTGCAATATAAAGAGGTGCTGGTGCAGGTCACCCTGCCGTTCGATGCCGCCGCCCCACGCACCGGGGATACCATATGGGTCAGCCCTACCGGCAGTCAGGGAAAGGCGATCCGCGCCGTCTATGTTTCGCCTTCGCCCCAAACGGATGCCACATTGCAAGGCAAGACCTACTATTACCGCGCCCCTGCCGAAAATCTGCGGGCTGGCATGCGCACTTCCGTCAGCTCGTTAGTCAGTTCGTCGGCCAGCCCTTCAATCAGCGATCCGGTCGGCAGCACTGCAAATACGGCGTCAACGAAAAATACGGTGCAGCAGCAAGGTGTAATTGTGCCGGCAACTGCTGTCGTCTGGTATGGCGGTAAAGCCTGGGTCTACCGCAAGCAGGGCCAGGATAAATTCACGCGGCTGCCCATCCCTACCGGTCAGCAGCACACTGACGGCTGGTTTAGCGACAGCGGCCTGCTGAAACCGGGCGACGAGGTGGTGACCAGCGGTGCACAATTATTGCTGTCAGAGGAATTCAAGTACCAGATCAAGAACGAGAATGAAGATTAATGGATTATGATGCCTCTGGGAAGCGCATGGATATTGGCTCGCAGGCATGCGTAATAGTGTCGGGCTATTTAATGTTAACGACTTCTAATTTTCACTTGGCCTTTTTGCCATGATGGCTGCTATCGTCCGCTTCTCCATCCGCTTTAGCGGGGTGATCATCGGCCTCGCGAGCCTGATCGTCATGTATGGCCTGTATACCATGACACGCGGCAACCTCGACGTATTCCCGGAATTCTCCCCTACCCAACTGGTGATCCAGACCGAATCGCCAGGCCTGTC
>JAZKEL010000446.1:0-2178 GCA_040387075.1 Pseudomonadota bacterium | reverse complement strand
TTGGTGCGGCCCTCGTACGAGATGATCGAGGGCGAGTAGCCGGGATGGGCGCGCAGCTTCTCCTCGTCGATCTGGAACTCGTCCACGCGCAGGCCGAGCTCGCCGAAGGTCGTGGCCATGAAGGCTTGCGCACTCTGCTCGTGGCCGAGCAGGGACGGGTGCGACACCAGTTCCTGCAGCAGGTTTTCATGGGTAATCGCAACCGTGCCCACTTTCCCGACCACATAACCGGCGGCAATATTGGCAAGCTGGAAGGAAGGCAGGGGCGCCAAGCCGTGCATCAGGCCGGCGGCCAGTGTGGCGATGACCGTATCGCCGGCGCCTGACACATCGAATACTTGTTTTGCCGTCGCCGGCAGGTGCGACGTTCCGGTTGCATCGATAAAAGTGATGCCTTCCTCGCCCCGCGTAATGGCCATGAATTGCAGCGACAGTTGCTCGCGTAAACGGCTGGCGGCCTCGATCAACGCTTCGGTGTCATGGCTATCCACGTTGCAGGCTTCGGCGGTTTCACGCTTGTTCGGCGTCAGCGCAGTGGCGCCCTGGTATTTGCTGTAGTCGCGTCCTTTGGGGTCGACCAGTACGGGAATCCCCAGCGCCCTTGATTTTTCAATAACGGCCTGGCAAAGCGCCGGGCTGAGTACGCCTTTAGCATAATCGGAGAGGATGACAATGGCCGGCTTGCCGGCCAGCAGGCTGGTCACGCTGGCCAGCAATTGATTTATTTCCGCATCATTAAAACTAGCCGCACTTTCCTGGTCCAGGCGCAGCATTTGCTGATGGCCGCCCAGGATGCGGGTCTTGGTCACGGTAGGTCGGACTGCGGATCTGAACACGCCGCTAGTATCTATGCCCGAAGCATTGATGATATCGAGCAACGTGGTTGCATCAGCGTCCTCACCCACGCAGCCGGCGATCTTCGTCGTGATGCCAAGTAATGCGAGGTTGGCGGCGACATTGGCCGCACCGCCGGCCCGTTCGCTCTGCTCTTTCAGCAATACGATCGGGATAGGAGCCTCGGGCGAAATCCGCTGCACATCGCCGATCAGGTAACGGTCCAGCATCAGGTCGCCGATGACCAGCGCCCAGGCTGGGGAATTGCCGAACTGGTTGCGGACTACATCCAGCAACTGGGGGTTGGTATCGAGTGCCATTGCTTAATCCGCCTCGAGCATTTCGCACAGGCTATGGCCGATCAGGATGTGTGCCTCCTGGATGCGGGGTGTATCGTCAGACGGCATCGTCAGGTTGTAATCGCACATAGTGGCCAGCTTGCCGCCTGTACCGCCTGCCAGCGCTACGGTCTTGGCCCCGATCTCCCTGGCGGTTTCTATCGCTTTCACCACATTTTTGCTGTTGCCCGATGTTGATATGCCGATCACCACATCCAGCGGCGTGCATAGTGCTTCTACCTGGCGCGAGAAGATAAAATCGAAGCCATAGTCGTTGCCTACCGAAGTTAAGATTGACGTATCCGTGGTCAGGGCGATGGCCGGCCAGCCTTTGCGTTCCTTCTTGAAGCGCCCGACGATCTCCGCGGCAATGTGCTGGCTGTCGGCAGCGCTGCCGCCGTTGCCCATGATGAGTATCTTGCCGCCGCGTGCCAGGCAGGCCCGCATCTCGTTGGCTACATCGCTAATCACCGGCAACAGGGGTTCAAGCCTGGCGATGACCGCCTGGTGCTCGGCGATGGCGCCGCGTAAATATTCGATATGGTTCAATATAATCGCCTCAACAATAGGGATCAGGTTGCGTCAGGTAATTCTGGACATAATCCCGTACGCCTTCTTCCAGGGTATAAAAGGGTGTGGCATAACCGGTAGCGGCCAGTTTGCCCATATCGGCTTCGGTAAAGTACTGGTACTTGCCGTGCAGGTCCTGGGGCATGTCGATATAGGTGATGGCAGGCTCGTGGCCCTGGCTGGACATGACAGCGCTTGCCAGGTCCTTGAATGCACGCGCTTTGCCGGTACCTATATTGTAGATGCCCGAATGTTCGGGTTTTGCCAGGAAGTGGGCCATGACGGCTGCGGCGTCTTTTACGTAGACGAAATCGCGTAACTGCATGCCGTCTTCATAACCGGCCTTATGGCTTTTGAACAGTTTTACCGTGCCGGTCTCCTTGAACTGGTTGAAGCTGTGCAATGCTACGCTCGCCATGCGCTCCTTATGGTACTC
>JAZKEL010000445.1:0-4300 GCA_040387075.1 Pseudomonadota bacterium | reverse complement strand
GTTTACAGGTGGAAAGCTCCTGTATGTTCATCTGGATGCTGCCTTCGCCGGTGATACAGGCAACTTGTGCATCCGGGAACGCAAGCTGCGCGCCCATGGCATATGGCAAGCCGACACCCATGGTGCCTAAGCCGCCCGAATTCAGCCAGCGCCTTGGCTTGTCGAATTTATAGTATTGCGCTGCCCACATCTGGTGTTGGCCAACGTCAGACGTGACGAAAGCGTCGCCATTGGTGACTTCCCATAACTTTTCAACGACATATTGCGGCTTGATGATATCGCTGCTGCGGTCATAACCCAGGCAGTTCTTGCCTCGCCAGGCTTCGATCTGTGCCCACCACGCCTTGAGTGCAGTAGCATCCGGTTTGGTCGTTTCAGCATCGAGCAATTCATTCATCTCTGCCAATACGGATTGGACATGGCCGACGATAGGCACATCTACCTTAACGCGCTTGGAGATGGACGAAGGATCCACGTCGATATGGATGATGGTACGGTTTTTACTGAAGAAGTGGTCGGGGTTGCCGATGACGCGGTCGTCGAAACGTGCGCCAACTGCAATCAGCACGTCGCAATCCTGCATGGCCATATTGGCTTCGTAGGTGCCATGCATCCCCAGCATGCCGAGATGCTGTTTGTCCGTAGCGGGGTAGCCGCCCAGGCCCATCAGCGTATTGGTGATAGGGTATCCAAGCTTGCGTGTCAGTTTGACCAGAGCGTCGGATGCATCGCCCAGGACAACACCGCCACCCGTGTAGAGCATGGGGCGTTTGGCGCCAAGGATAAGGTTGACCGCTTTTTTGATCTGGCCGCTATGGCCTTTCAGGATCGGGTTGTATGAACGCATCTCGACCGTTTTCGGGTAGATGTATTCTGCAGTCTGCGCAGTGATGTCCTTGGGGATATCGACCACGACAGGGCCTGGACGGCCGGTTGCCGCAATATAAAAGGCCTTCTTGATGGTCGCGGCGATATCTTTAACGTCCTTGATCAGGAAGTTATGTTTAACGCAGGGGCGTGTGATGCCGACCATGTCGACTTCCTGGAACGCATCCATGCCGATGGCCGGTGTCGGCACCTGCCCGCTGATGACCACCATGGGGATGGAATCCATGTACGCAGTCGCAATGCCGGTGACCGCATTGGTGGCGCCCGGGCCGGAGGTGACCAGCGCTACGCCGACGGTGCCGGTTGAGCGCGAATAGGCATCTGCCGCATGCACGGCAGCCTGTTCGTGGCGCACAAGCACATGCTTGAAGTGATCCTGGTTGAAGATCGCGTCATAGATGTTCAGTACCGCACCGCCCGGATAGCCGAAAACGAACTTGACGTTTTCTTCCTGTAAACAGCGGATCAGTATCTCCGCGCCGGTGATCTGCGCGGCGGGTGTATCGTTTGCTGGCAGCGTACTGGCAGGTAATTGGATGGAATCTTCCATAGATATTGCTTGTTATTACTGGTAATTAGGGAACCCGGTACAGTAACTGTTTGGGCTGTTTTGGTCAAGAATCAAAATCGGGAAAAACCTATATTGATTAAAATATTAGGTAGGCTGGGGTAGCAAACGAACGCCGTATTGCTTGGAAATTTATTTAAATATCATCCTGCTCAAGTGGGGGAGCCACTTTCAGCAGCTCCTCGATCGTCGTCAATCCCGCAGCGATCTTTTCAGCGCCATTGATGATGAGCGGCTGCATGCCGTCTTTATAAGCCTGGGCACGTAGTTCGGCCAGGTCGGTATTGGGCAGTATGCGCCTCTTCAGCTCATTGCTGACTGCCAACATCTCGTAGATTCCGCTACGGCCGCGGTAGCCGGTGTGCCGGCATTCCTGGCAGCCGACCGCTATGTACTTCTGCTTGGGTTTCGCCATTTTCCAGGATCCCACCAGGCCATCCCACTCTTCTTGGCTGATAGGCGCAGGTTCTTTACAAAGGGTGCACAGCGTGCGCACCAGGCGTTGTGCCATCACGCCCAGGACTGTGGACTGGATAAGGTAGGAAGGCACCCCGAGATCCAATAAGCGCGTAATGGCCGAGGGTGCATCGTTGGTATGCAGCGTGGAAAGCACAAGGTGGCCGGTGAGCGCCGCCTGTATCGCCATGTCAGCAATTTCAATATCGCGGATTTCGCCCACCATGATGATGTCCGGATCCTGCCGCAGGAGCGTGCGGATGCCTTCGGCGAAAGTCAGCCCAATGTTCTGCTGGACCTGCATCTGGTTGAAGGCAGGCTCGATCATTTCGATCGGTTCTTCCACCGTGCACACGTTCACCTCGGAGGTGGCCAGCAGCTTCAGGGTGGAATACAGCGTGGTGGTTTTGCCCGAACCAGTGGGCCCGGTCACTAAAATAATGCCGTTGGGATGGCCGGTCCATTTATTCCAGAGCGCGGCCTGTTCGGCAGAAAAGCCAAGCTCGATAAAATTCTTGACCAGGATATCGGGGATAAACACCCGCATCACCAGTTTTTCGCCGAAGGCGGTCGGCATGGTGGAGAGCCGTAATTCCACCTCGGATCCTTCAGTGGTCAATGTCTTGATGCGGCCATCCTGCGGGCGTCGCTTCTCCACCATGTCCATGCGACCCAGCAGTTTGATGCGGCTGGTGATGGCATTCATGATGTTGGAAGGCAGTTGGTACACCTGGTGCAGCACGCCATCGATGCGGAAGCGCATTACGCCGAAGCCGCGGCGTGGCTCCAGGTGGATGTCGCTGGCACGCTGTTCGAAAGCATATTTAAATATCCAGTCGACGATATTCACTACGTGTTGTTCGTTGGCGTCGAGGTTCTTGTCCTTGCCGAGTTCCACCAGTTGCTCAAGGTTCTGCACCCCGACGATCTGCCCAGCCTTGGCGGTGTTCGCCAGGTTCATGGAGTTGGCCAGATTGTAAATTTCCGGCGTGTAGCGGCTGATCTCCAGCGGGTTAGTCATCACCAGCTTGATCTTCATCTTGAGGATGCGCTCAAGATCCGGCACCCAGTCGGTGTAATAGGGCTCGGCGGTGGCGATGGTCGCCTCGTTATTGCCCACTTTCACCGGCATGATCTTCAGCCGTTCGGCGTAGCCCTTGGAGACTACCTGCGTGATGGAACCGAAATCCATCTTGAGCGGATCCACATGGTAATACTCCAGGCCGGTGCGGGTAGCCAGCCACATGGTCAGGCTTTCAACGGTGAGCGGCTTGTGCGGTGGCTTGAGGTTTTTCCATTTCTGCTCGCCGATAACGACCAGCGGATGCAGGTTGGACGTGTCCATCTTGCGGTCTTTATACAGCTGCTCCGCTGCTTTCTTATCCACCAACTCGTCGCTGACCAGCATACGCAATACATCCCCCAGGTTAAGGCGGCCTTGTAGCGCTGTCGGTGCTGCTTGCGTCTTGATCATGAGTTTCCCTGGAGCTCAGCTAATTATGTTTAGCTGTGTATATTTATAAGTGTATTCGCAGATAAGGCTTAAACATAGTGTTTGCTATGCCATTGCTTCAATCTGTCTCAATGCCAGTTTATTCTGCCGCAAAGCGCATGGAAAGGTCGATGGCCTGGACGTGTTTGGTGAGCCCGCCTATCGAAATGCGGTCTACGCCTGTCAGGGCGATCTCGCGCACATTTTCAAGCGTGATACCGCCGGAAGCTTCCAGCTTGGCACGCCCGGCATTGAGTTGGACGGCTTCCCGCAAGGCAGGTACGGTAAAATTATCCAGCAGGATCAGCCTGGCACCCGCATGGATGGCCGATGCCAGCTGTTCAAGCGATTCGACCTCTATCTGCTTGCTGATTTGAGCGCTGGCTCCCTGGGCACTGCTTGCTTGTTCTATAACATCCGCCGAAGCGAGCACCGCCTCGATACTGCCCGCAGCGGCGATATGGTTTTCCTTGATCAGGATGCCGTCGTAAAGTCCCATGCGTTGGTTGTACCCGCCGCCGATGGTAACCGCATACTTCTGCGCAACGCGCAATCCGGGAATGGTCTTGCGGGTATCCATGATGTGGGCTGCAGTGCCTGCAATCGCATCGACATATTGCCGAGTTTCTGTAGCCGTCGCCGACAGCGTCTGCAGGAAATTAAGTGCGCAGCGTTCTGCCGTAAGCAATCCGCGGGCCTTGCCGCTGATCTGGCATAACACCTGGCCCGGCAATACCGATGCGCCTTCCTTCACTTTCCAGTCAATGGTGCTGTCCGGCGCTAGTGCTTTAAAGCATGCTTCCACCCAAGGTATGCCGCATATCACTGCACGTTCACGGCTGATGATAGTAGCGTTAGCCGTTTGACCTGCAGGCACCAGTTGCGCTGTCCAGTCG
>JAZKEL010000444.1:0-4263 GCA_040387075.1 Pseudomonadota bacterium | reverse complement strand
GCCGGTAGCCAGGATGTGGTAGAAGCCAAGCCGCCGGTAAAACTGGTGCTGGGCAACGCTGCGGGCAGCCAGGTGTCCTACCAGGGTAAGGCCATCGATCTGGCACCCTATACCCGCCTGAATGTGGCGCGCCTGACACTGGCTGTAGAGTAAACATAGCGTCAGCGAACCAGGCTAGCAGCGTGCCATTGAGCTATTTTCGGAGTAATTCTTGAGTTCTCGTTCCAATATCATTCGTCGTAGCACACTCCAGGTAATGGTCGGCCATGTGGCCGTCGGCGGCAGTGCATCCGTCGTGGTTCAGTCCATGACCAATACCGATACCGCCGATGCGGAAGGCACGGTTCGCCAGATTATCGAATTGTGGCAGGCCGGTTCGGAGATCGTACGTATCACGGTGAACTCGCCGGAAGCGGCGGCACAGGTGGGCACTATCCGCCGGCAACTCGATGCACTCGGTTGCAATGTGCCGCTGGTCGGCGATTTCCACTACAACGGCCACAAATTACTGAGCGCCTATCCCGATTGCGCAGAAGCGCTTGCCAAGTACCGTATCAATCCTGGCAATGTAGGCAAGGGCTCAAGGCGCGACGAGCAGTTTTCCGCCATGATAGAAACCGCCATCCAGTACAACAAACCGGTACGCATCGGCGTGAACTGGGGCAGCCTGGACCAGGAAAAAATGGCGCGCATGATGGATGAAAATGCCCGTGCACCCGAGCCGCTTTCGTCCGATGCACTGATGCGCGAAGCACTCATACAATCGGCACTGGAAAGCGCCGACCAGGCCATTGCCCTTGGTTTACCGAAAGACCACATCATCATTTCGTGCAAGGTCAGCGATGTGCAGGACCTGGTCACGGTATACCGCGATCTTGCCAGTCGCTGCGAATTTCCGCTGCATCTCGGCCTGACCGAAGCGGGCATGGGCTCCAAAGGCATCGTGGCCTCTACTGCCGCATTGTCGCTGCTGTTGCAGGAAGGCATAGGCGATACCATACGCATCAGCCTGACGCCTGAGCCAGGCGAATCGCGCACCAAAGAAGTCGTGGTGGCGCAGGAGATACTGCAGGTGATGGGCATACGCTCGTTCACACCGCTGGTCACCGCATGCCCGGGCTGCGGCCGTACAACCTCTACCTATTTCCAGGAGCTGGCGCAGAATATCCAGCGCTACCTGCGAGAGCAGATGCCGGTCTGGCGCAAAGCCTATCCCGGTGTCGAATCCATGAGCGTGGCGGTGATGGGCTGCGTGGTGAACGGCCCCGGCGAGTCCAAGCTGGCCAATATCGGCATCAGCCTGCCCGGTACCGGTGAAACGCCGGTAGCGCCGGTATTCGTGGATGGCGAAAAGACGGTCACCTTGAAAGGCGATGCGATCGCCGAAGAATTCCAGAAGATCGTCGAAACCTATGTAGAGAAAAACTATGCGCAAGGCGGCAAGCTGCGCCAGCAATTACCGGCATTACCAGTAGCCGAACAGAAACCAAGAACCATCCCTATCCAGGCCGTTTAACGCTATTCAACTTTTACATCGCCCGGCTAAACTAAAACATCATGGCTGACAAATTCCAGAGCATCAAAGGATTCTACGACATACTCCCTGAGCATACGCCGCTATGGCAGAAGCTCGAGGACACCGCGCGGCGTGTGCTTGCCCAGTATGGCTATCGCAATATCCGCATGCCCATCGTCGAGTCGACCGACCTGTTCATCCGCAGTGTGGGTGAACATACCGATATCGTCGAGAAGGAAATGTACTCCTGGGAAGACCAGCTGAATGCCGACAGGTTGACCCTGCGGCCAGAGGGCACGGCAGGTTGCGTGCGTGCGGTAGTGGAGCACAGCCTCACCTATAACGGTCCTCAAAGGTTGTGGTATATGGGGCCGATGTTCCGCCACGAGAATGTGCAGAAAGGGCGCCAGCGCCAGTTCCACCAGATTGGCGCGGAGGCGTTCGGTTTTACCGGGCCTGACGTCGACGCTGAACAGATCATCATGCTGGCCAGGCTATGGCGTGAGCTTGGCATTACCGATGTCGAGCTGCAGTTGAACAGCATAGGCGACGCCGCAGAACGTGCGGGTTTCCGACAGGCACTTATCGCGTATTTCGAAAGCCATGCTGAATTGCTGGATGAGGACGCCAAACGCAGGTTGCACACCAATCCGTTGCGCATACTGGATAGCAAGAATCCGCGCATGCAGGACATGATAGAAGCGGCACCGAGGCTCATGGATAGCCTGGGTGAAGAAACGCGCTCGCATTTCGCTGGGCTGTGCGGCGTGCTGGATGCTGCAGGCATCGCCTATACATTGAATCCACGCCTGGTGCGCGGCCTGGATTACTATAACCGTACCGTGTTCGAGTGGGTGACGACGAAGCTGGGCAGCCAGGGCACCATTGCCGGTGGCGGTCGCTACGACAGTTTAGTGGAGCGGCTGGGCGGCGACACCACGCCAGCATGTGGATTCGGTATCGGGCTGGAGCGTGTGTTCCTGTTGATGCAGGAATACGGCATAGAAGCTGTCCATTCGCCGGATGCCTACCTGGTCAACGTAGGAGATGCTGCATCAGGCCAGGCCATGGGCGTAGCCGAAGCCATACGTGATGCGGGCTTCACTGTTGTGTTGCACGCAGGCGGCGGCAGTTTTAAATCGCAGATGAAGAAAGCCGACAGAAGCAATGCACGTTATGCCATTATCATCGGGGATGACGAGGCGCAGGCCAATGAGGTGACATTGAAACCGATGCTGGCAGGTGGCGAGCAAGTGCGGGTTAACCTGCAGACCGCTATTTCAACGTTAAAAAGTTAATGGTTGAAGGCGAATCTTCAACCCTTGGGATGAATACATGACTGAACTGTTGCGGATAGAAAACCTGACGATAGTGCCGGCTGGTTCGCCTGACCTGAAGTTAGTCAAAAACGTCTCCTTCAGCCTGGAATCCGGCAAGACGACCTGCATCGTCGGTGAATCCGGCAGCGGCAAAAGCCTGACGGCATTATCGGTGATGGGCCTGCTGTCGACGCAACTGCAGCGGGCAAGCGGTAAAGTCATCTTTCAGGGCCGTGACCTGGCTAGCCTGGATAATGAACAGATGCGTAAGGTGCGTGGCGGGAAAATCGGCATGATATTCCAGGAGCCGATGACATCGCTCAATCCCGTGCTAACCGTCGGCTTCCAGATAGGCGAAACACTCACTGAACACCAGGGCATGAAGGGCCATGCACTCAGGGCCAGGGTAGGCGAGTTGCTGGAACAGGTGGGGATCCCCGCAAGCCGCGCCAATAGCTATCCTGATGAGCTGTCCGGGGGGCAACGGCAACGTGTCATGATCGCCATGAGCATTGCCTGCGAGCCTGCCATGCTGATCGCGGACGAGCCTACCACTGCGCTTGACGTGACGGTGCAGGCACAAATCCTGAAATTGCTCGATACGCTGAAAACACGCATGAACATGGGCATGTTATTCATTACGCACGATTTCGGCGTAGTGGCCGATATCGCCGATAACGTAGTCGTGATGTTCCGGGGTGAGATCGTCGAATCCGGCCCGGTCGAGCAAGTGCTGGAACACCCGCAGCACCCGTACACCCAGGCATTGCTTGCATGTGTGCCGGATGCAGAGGGTGCTAAGCCCTTGAAGCCGATCGATTATGCATGGCTTACGCAGGAGGCCGCTCCGCTATGAATAGCATAAAGAATAACGCAGGACCCACATGGGACGATGCGGAAACCATTTTGGCCGCCAATCACCTTAACAAGTCCTACAGCCAGCGTAGCGGTCAATACGGGTTCGGGTCGACCAGGGTGAAAGCGCTGGATGACGTTAGTATCCGCCTCAAAACCGGGTCCACACTGGCTGTCGTGGGCGAATCCGGCAGTGGCAAATCCACGCTGGCACGATGTCTGTTACAATTGCTGCCGCTTGATAAAAGGGCAGGGGATAGCGGAGAAGTATTATTCCAGGGGCGTGACCTGTCCACGTTATCCAGCAGTGAGTTACGCGTACAGCGCCGCCACCTGCAAATGGTATTCCAGGATCCATTTGCCTCGCTCAACCCGCGTATGCGCATCGGTGAGATAGTGGGAGAGGGGTTGCTGGTCCACAAGCTGGGCAATGCGGCTGAGCAACGCCAGAAGGTCGTACAGATGCTCAAGCGTGTCGGCCTGGGCGAAAACGATATGCAGAAATATCCGCACGAGTTTTCAGGCGGGCAACGCCAGCGTATCGGCATTGCCAGGGCGTTGGTACTGGAGCCG
>JAZKEL010000443.1:0-1716 GCA_040387075.1 Pseudomonadota bacterium | reverse complement strand
TGATGCAGAATATCGTGCAGACCTTCCTTATCCTGGCAAGGGCGAAACAAAATGAATCCGATATGTCGCCGAAAATCACGTTGAGGCAGGCCGCACTGAACCAGATGGCGCAATGGGACGAAATGTTCCGCACTAAAGGACTGGTGCTCGAACTGGCAGAAGAAGAATATCAGGCGTCCATGCAAGCCGGCATTAACGACGCCAGTACCTACAATGCCAGCTTCCTGGAAACCGTGATTTCAAACTTGTTGCGGAATGCGCTCATGTATACCGAATCCGGCACTGTGCGCATGATCATCGATAAAGACCAAGTGTCGATTGAAGATACCGGGCCTGGTATTTCAGAAGAGACCCAAAGCAAAATATTCGAGCCTTTTTTCCGCGGTGTTAACGATACAGGCGAAGGTATAGGCCTCGGCCTTTCAATGGTCCAGCGCATTTGCCGTCACCAGGGATGGGATATCACCGTACGTTCGTTGCAGCCCATCGGCACCAGCTTCACTGTTTTATTGAAAACTAACGTTAATTTCACACAGACTTAACAGTCAATTAACAGCAGCCCCAGCATTATTTTCCACTGGTCGAGATCGTCTCGAATGTTCGATCAGTAGAAAATCGGAGGCAGCAATTGAATAAGGAAATATGCCAACAGGCGTATGTGTTACGTCATCAGGGCCATACCTACAAACAAGTGGGCCTGGCCCTGAATGTGAGCGAAGACTTTGCCCGGCAAATGGTACAGGTCAATGACATCCTGCAGCAGCGTAAGCCGCTCTGGACCGAAGGTTTAAGTGCCCGCACCGGTAGGGCAATCCGGCATGCCGGTTTTACCAGCCGCCAGGAAGTGATTGCTGCATTCAGTGCACAGCTCAGGAAACTCCAGGACTGCAGAGGCCTGGGTAATGCGGGGATAATGGAATTACGAAGCTGGCTGGGCTTGCAATAAGGACAAACCTTTGGTTTAAGCGAGTAGCAGAAGGCTCAATTAGTCCGGCAGGGACTGCAACAGCTTATCCACTTCATCAAAGTTGATGGGCTTGACCAGGTGATCATAAAAGCCGGCGGCTCTGGTATCGTTGAGGGCGATCTGGTGGCTGTAGCCCGTCAATGCAATGACCTTGCAATCCTTAAGCTGGGGGTAGCCACGAATCAACGCTGCGATTTCGAAGCCGGTCATGTCGGGTAAAAGGATATCCAGGAATATGACATCCGGCAGGAAACTGATGGCGAGTTCTAATGCCGATTTTCCATCGTAAGCCACCTTGATTTCATACCCTGTCATTTCCAGCAGTTCAGCCAATGCCATGGCTTCATCCGGGTGGTCTTCTATCAACAGTATTTTGAGCGTTTGCTTCATGGTGGTTCGTGCCAGATGACGGATAGAATCAATCAGTCATCGGTAAAAGGTAAAGCCCGCAACCAGCAGCAGTATAACGACTAGCAATACGGGTTTTTGCAGACTCCTTGCTGGCTTGTTACCGATGCTCGCAAGGGATGTGGAAAGATACCCTTTTTCATCCAGCGGCTTATGTGAGTTCTTAAATTCTGACATGGTGATGGCTGTGCCTTGAAGTTTTATTATTTGCTAGATGGATCAATTCCCAATACATCGATTCAAAAGGCAACTACGGTTTTAATGCTTTAAGGTAACTGCGCCAGCACCGGCAATGTGAATCCCATGATCAATAGCAGTGTCGCTACTATTAATACTGCCCT
>JAZKEL010000442.1:0-2614 GCA_040387075.1 Pseudomonadota bacterium | reverse complement strand
CGTGTCACCGTGTCCACGCTACGTACCTTGCTGAGCAGGCGTTTGGCGACCTGCTGCAATAGTTCATCGCCGGCCAGGTGGCCGAAGCTGTCGTTGACGTTCTTGAACCGGTCCAGGTCCAGCATCAGCAGTGCCAGCTGGCTATCCTCCCGCCTTGCTACTTCAATGCCATGGTCCAACCTGGATAGCAGCATCAGCCGGTTCGGCAATTGGGTGAGCGGATCGTGATGGGCCAGGAACTCCAGTTTTTCTTCCGAGGATTTCAGGTGCGAGATATCGGCGAAAACGCCGACATAATTCACTACTTCGCCCATCTCGTTGCGGATCGCACTGATGCTTAATAGCTCAGGGTAGATGTCGCCGTTTTTCCTGCGGTTCCATAATTCGCCCTGCCAGTGGCCGGTGCTTTTCAGCGATTCCCACATTTCGGTGTAAAAGGTGCGGTCATGGCGGCCGGAGGAAATCACTGCCGGCGTCATGCCGATCAGCTCTTCTGCCTGGTATTGGGTGATATCGCTACAGGCGCGGTTGACCATGACGATGCGGTTATGCACGTCGGTGACCATGATGCCTTCCCGCGTGTTCTCGAACACTGCATTGGACATACGGTGGTTTTCTTCATTCACCTTCAACGCGGTGATATCGGTCACGGTGCCGACAAACCCGAGGAAATGCCCGGTGGCATCCTGCTCTACCGCTGCCTGGCCTTTCACCCAGACTATGCTGCCGTCACGACGCTGGAAACGGTATTCCCGGTTGAAGGGCTGTTTCTGCCGGATGGCATTTTTCCATTCCTTCACGACGATGTCATGGTCGTGCGCATAGAGTCCGCTGAACCAGCCGTCGTTCATCGCATCGTGGAAGGAGATGCCGGTGATCTCGAACCAGCTCTGGTTGATGTAGAGGAAATTGCCCTGCAGGTTGGTGTGGAAGACGCCGACGGGGGATGAGCGTGCCAGTGTGTGGAACAGGGTTTCGCTTTCACGCAATGCTTTTTCGGCCAACTCACGTTCGATCTCCACTTCAGCCACCGACAATGCGAAGGAAATATCGCTGGCCAGTTCGTCCAGCAGATCCATCTCACGCTGGTTGAAGATGCCGACGTCGGTATTGTACAAACTGAAATTGCCGACAGTGATGCCATTGACGATCAGCGGCAGGGCTACCATGCTGCGGTACTTATTGGCCAGGGCGAGTTCGCGCCATGGGGTCGTCACCTCATTGGCGACGACATCGTGCAGCACGGCATGCTTGCCGGAACGCAGCGCCAGCTTGGTCGGGCCGTTATCGGCGGTGTCGGCCATGTCGATCTTGAGCCTTGCGATGTAATCGCCGGCATTCCCAGCGCTGGCCATGGTCTTCACGTACCTGCCTTCCGGATCCTTCAGGCCTATCCATGCCATGCGAAAGCCGCCGTCGCGCACGGCGACAGTACAGGCTTCCTTGAACATCTCCATGGTGGGCAGGCGTCGTACGATAGTCTGGTTGATGTTGGTCAGCATCAGCAGCAGGCGGTTGACGGTGCGGATCTCGATCTCGGCCAGCCGGCGTTCCGTGACATCGGTGACCAGCACCATCCGTGCATTACGCCCGGCAAAATTCAGTGGGTTCGAGGTGATCTCGACGTCGATCAGGTCGCCATTTTTTTTGTAATGCTGTGAATCAAGCGGGAAAATGAGGCCCGTATTCTTGATAGCGGAATGCGTGAACTTCAGCAGCTCTTCATTCACCGGTGGGCGCAAGTCGTCCATGGTCATGCTGGCAAACTCTTCGCGCGACCAGCCGTAATGGCTGACGGCCGCATCGTTCACGGCCAGGAACTGCTGGGTTTCTGCATCGATGACGCACATCGGGCTGGGGTTGGAATCGAAGATGTCGCGATAAAGCGCTTCGCTCTGCCGCAGGATTTTTTCCTGTTCCAGGATTTCGGTAATGTCGCGGATGATGACCACGGCGCCCATTTTCCTGCCATATTTGTCGAAAAATGAAGACCCGCTGCACGACACAAACCGCATGGGGTGATTCAGCGACTTGATCGCCATGCGCTCGTTCTGGATTTTTTCGCCGTGGAATGCGCGGAACAGGGGGATCTGTTCCGTGCTGAGTATCGTGCTGCCGGTGCTGTCATACAGGCTGTAATAGCTACCCCATTCCGAGGCCGGCATGTTCAGCGCATCCAGTTCATGCCATTCCCTGGCGACGTTATTGAACAGCACCAGTTTCATGTCTGCATCGCAGGCGATGACGGCATCGACCTGGTTTTCCAGCATCGCCTGGTTGAACTCTTCTTTAAGATTTAATTCCTGAAGGTTTAATTCCTGCGCATCAGTTGCCTTCGGTGTATCAAGGTCAGGCGTGACGTCTTTTAAGGCATTGGAGATGGAGGAGGGCAACAGAAAACCTTTTCAAATTAGTATCGTAGTGCCTGATGGACTATGTGGATAGCCGGCTGCCAATTATGCGTAGATTGCCGGCTTTAATCAATGGACTAAACGGACTAAGCAATTCATCGGCCAGCCTAGGCAAACCATCGGCCAGCTCGCGAGTAACTTGAAAAAATGTAGTGCTGATGTTCTCCAGAGAGGATGCAATATAACTCTGCGTTTATCCCGGC
>JAZKEL010000441.1:0-7078 GCA_040387075.1 Pseudomonadota bacterium | reverse complement strand
AGCCCATACACCACGCCGATCAGGCCCAGGCTGAGAAACTCATGCTTGAACGTACTTTCCGGATTGCGCATGCGCAAGTGCTTAGTCAGGTGGGCAAGGCCTTTTCCTGCCAGTATGCCGATGGCAATACCGCCTGCCGTCGCCCAGACCAAATCGATCGACAGCCATTTCATCCCCATATCGCCCAGGTCGTGTACCCCTAACAGGCCCAGACCCAGCATGACGAAGGGGAATCCCGTGCCGTCGTTCATGCCGCCTTCGCTGGTTAGCGTAAAACGTAGCTGGTCACGGTCTCCGGGCTCCCGTATCTGCACATCCGTTGCCAATACGGGATCGGTCGGTGCGACGATAGCGCCCAGAAGCACGCCTGCGCCGAGAGGCAAGTCCAGCACGAAATACGCAAATGCCGCCACCAGGCTGACGGTGATGACGATAGACACCGTGGCTAGCAAGATAGGGACTTTCCACTGCGCGAACCGGATGGGGTAGGGCATTTTCACCCCGACAGAAAACAGCGAAACCAGCACCGCGACTTCAGTGAGCAGTTCAAGCAGTTGGGACTCCTTGAAGGGATGGAACTGGAACACATCCAGGAAGGTCGGCCCGAGGAGAAGGCCGGCCATGAGGTATACGATGGAGGTCGTGAAAGGCAGGCTCTGTATCTTTGTGGAGGTTAGCCCCATGGTCAGCATCAATACGCCGACAAGTAAAAACCACTGCGGATTGGAGATCATGGCGAAATCATCCTGTGACCATTCCGTTCTTTTTTTGATGTCGATCAACCAGCCGTATTCCCACTATGCAGACGGTCAGCCAGCACACGCCGGAAAGGAAGCCTGCGATGACGTCGCTCAGGTAATGCACCTGCAGGAAAATACGGCTGCTGCCGATGGTGAACACCAGGCCGGCGGCAGACAGCAGGATAAGCGGATGCCATGCCCTTGGCGCCAGGCGTAACAGTATATAGGCGAGTATGCCGTAGGTGGCCACCGCACCTGAGGTATGGCCGCTGGGAAAGCTCCAGCCATCCGCCACGACCATGTGGTATCCGCCCACGCCACGTTCAAGCAGGCAGTGTTCGCCTAAACTGTATTCGATTAAGCCACGCTCATGCACAGGGCGCACTCGCTCGAATATGGCTTTAAGCGAGCGATTCAGGATGGCATTGCCGCCGATAGCAAGGATGATGGCAGACGCAAACAGGTAGCGTTTCTGCAGCAACATGACGAATGCGCTGGCGATGCAGATCACCGTGTAGGTCAGGGTGTCGCCGGCATGCGTTATCCATGCAAAAAACTGCATTGCAGACTGTGGCGTATGCATTGCGATAGCGCCGGATAATGCAGCATCGAATAAGCTGAGTGTTTCCATCTGGGCTATCGCCGTTGCGATGACAGTAAACCCTGTAATGCAGCAGGGAATAATGCCGGCAGATACATAAAAAGCGAACGGCATTACGTCCTGCTGATGATCCTGCCGGATGTGGCGAGCCATGAAGTAGCACACGAGCAACATAGGCAATAATGTACCCAAGCCCACTAAGTAGTCGGTGCTGATCAGCCCACTCATAAATTCAATCATAATGTGGAAACATCGCATACCAGGCTATGTACGCTCACCTGTTCGAAGCTATTGCTGAGGACCTGGTAATCCCAACGCTCGATATTGCAATGGCGTTTGCCATCGCGCATGACTTCATAGCGGATCAGGTTCACCGAGTTGCCTGCTTCATGCCGCAAACGGCTGGAGATGCAGGTGCCGGCCTGTACCGCCCATGTCTTTCTCGATAATCCAGGGTACTGGACATGCAGCTCGCTGAGATAGGGCAAATGGATATGCCCACCCAGGATAAGGTCTGCCCCGGCATCGGACCAGCGCCGGATAGCCTCGGCATGGCCGTGCAACAGGTCTATCTTGTCTTGTGCCTGCAGCACGCTGACAGGCTGGTGGGTAACGACGATGCGCAACTGTGCGCTGGTCGCATTCTTGAGCAGGGTCTCCACGCGATGTAGTTGTGCAGAAGATATTTCGCCGTCTACATGGCGGTAGCGGCGGGTGGTATTCAGGGCGATGATCAATAAGTGCTCGGAGGAATGCACCGGCTCCAGCTCTTTCCCGAAGACACGCCGAAAGCGCGAGTAAGGTGAAAAAATCCTGGAAGCTAGATTAAGCAAGGGTATGTCGTGGTTACCTGGGATCACCAATTGCTCGCTGATGCCAAGGCCATCAAGAAACGTGCGCGCCGCCCTGAACTGGCAGGGGCGGGCACGTTGCGTGATATCGCCTGACAAGACCAGGACATCCGGCGAAATCGATTTGATAAGCCTGGTAAGTGCAGTTGCCACCAATGGCAGTTCAGTCCCGAAATGCGGATCCGATAACTGGATGACGGAATTCACTAAGCAGTTTCCGGGGTAGGCTGGGGAGCAGGCCTGGGTTTGATCAATAAGAGCGAATCCGGCCAGACCTTGAACTCAAGCGGGGTATTCATCCACAGGATCTCTCCATCGGTGGCCACCTTGATGCGTTTCAAACGCCGAGCTGAAGTCGGCCTGATGGTCATGGCACGGAAGCCGAAACTATCGACGCTATGGGCGTCTCCCAGTTTGCCGACAATGCTCCTGAACATGATCGCCAGCATTTTAATTGCACTTACCGGCTTCAGGATCACGGCCGCGAGATGATCTTTTTCTATCGCTTTTACCAGCGGGATACCGACCTGTTCCATTTGCAGGGCATTATTTCCTACAAAAAGTGTTTGGGTGACGATTTCACTTGATTGCCCCTGGTGTTCTATCGTCAGCCGCATCAACCGCTGGCGGCTGAAGATACTGACAATGCCGGAGATGAATGCCACAAAGCGGGAGCGTCCGTAGCGTCGCTTATTGGTTTCCCGCTCCTCCAGTATTTCCGGATACAGCCCGACACTGGCATTGACCAGGAATACGTGGTCATTCACGACGCCTGTCTGCACGAGTTCAGGTTCGCCGGTCAGCAACACCTGCAATGCCTCGTCGGTTTCACTGGGGATATGATGTGTCCGGCTGAAATAATTGAAGGTACCGTGCGGCAGTACACCGAATTTGCAGCCGCTGCCTGCTACCGATTGCGATACCGCATTGATTGCACCGTCGCCCCCGGCAATGACCAGTACGCCATCACATGCCAGTGCTTTAGCCAGGGTTTGCCTGGCAATCGTTTGCAGTTTGGCTGCGTCGTCCACCAGTATCAACTCATATTCCCGGCCAGCCGCCTCCATGGCAGTCTTGATTTTGTGCCGGGTATCGTCCTGGTCGTTATGGCCGGATTTAGCATTCAGCATAATGAAGAATTTGGGAACTGGCATTGGGTCTCGCATAATTGAGTATGGCAAACGTATGATTTTTAAAAGGAAATAATGCTATAGCCATTCAATATCCAGTATCGGCTATATGCCTGTGCAGGTGTAGGAGTTAACTTACTGGCTTCACTCGAGATACTGACTGATAGGAACTGCGATGAATAAAAAAGCCAGCAGGGTATGCTGGCTTTATGGTGGTGTGCTACAAAAAATTATTTACTATTCAAGCGCCTGACATAACTCACTGCATAAGCGCCTGGCCTCGCCAGCAGGATCGGGTCATCGCTGGGCTCCACACCGTCTACCAGGATCAATGGGTTGAACATATTGATCTTGGCGAACTGCACACCATCAGGGTCGACGCCGCGTATGGTCAATGTGCCCAGTTCAACCACTTTCCTGCTGTCCGGCCATACTACGGTGGCATCGTTGACTACATCGCCAGCTTCAGCCAATTGCAGCGAAATGCGGAATTTCACAGGGGCTTTGCTGAGCCTTGCAGGCATTTCTTCCATGAGGTAATCCGGTGTCGCTTTTGCGGTTTCTTCCTTGGTCAGGAAATGTTGCCCGGCTAATGGCTCGATGCGGTAACGGCCATAGCTCACCTTGCCTTTGGCATTGGTGAATTTGAAGGCGTTCACCCCATAAAATGCCTCTGTGGCAAAGCTCACGGGAGCGGGCTTCGGCATAGTGACGAATTTAAGGGCGGCGGGGTGCGAGCCCAGAAATTGCTCAACTGGGGTCGGCTTGGCAGCATCCGGACCGCTGGCAGCCACTGCATTCAACAAACCAAGGAAATCCTCAGGCGTGGCAGCAGGGAAGCCGTTGGTCGAGATAACCACAATGTCGGTATATGAGTCTTCAGGCAGGTGGAAGCGAATGGCCATGCCCTTGGGGAAACTATTGCCATCGGCATCGGGAATATTCGGCACGCCGGTAGGATCTGAGAAACGCACGGTCACCGGGCTGGATTTACCCTGCAGATGCACGCCCTTTGTGATATCCGAAGCCGACTTGGCCGGAACGAAATCGCCAGTAAGTACAATGCCTTTGGCATGGTTGGCGCGGTAACCGGCATGGGGGCCGCCGGATAATTTAGTCAGCGTGTTGACCAGCTGCTCAGTGACCGGTTTGCTGCTTTCCGCCTGGTCTTCGGCATGCGAGCTGGCACTGAATACCAAGGCCAGCGTTAATACAATCGAGCTGTGTGCGTATCTCATGATTTCTCCCGGTTGGTGTTGCGTGATGAATAGCTTTGATGCCTTGCTTATTCAGGACATTATAAAGAGCGTGCAAATAAAAAAGCCAGTCATGAAACTGGCTTTTAGTATTCCTTACAGTGTCAGAATCCACTGCACGATTGTCTTAATGTCCTCGTCCTTTACCCGAGGACTATTTGGCGGCATTGGCATCGTGCCCCACACTCCACTGCCACCGGCTTTCACCTTGGCAACCAGTTTGGCTTCGGCACCTTTGTCCCCTTTATATTTTGCGGAAACATCCTTATATGCCGGCCCCAGGATCTTATTCTGGATACTATGACATGCCAGGCAGCCATCGCTTTGTGCGAGTGCTTCAGCAGCTTTTGCATCCACTGCATATACCTGGCCAGCCATGAACATTGTGAAAACGCTTGCCACTATCGTCATCAATGCCTTCATACCAACTCCTTGAAATCTGAATGTTATTGTATGCGTTAACGAATTAACGCCCTGAATGATACCCATATTTGAATTAATGACATAGTTGGCTTCGTACTTATTTTTTCAATCCGGCCAAATTGCATGGACGTTAATTTAAGTCTCTATCGCGTAACACTTTTTATACTGGTGATTTGCCTTTGCCGGAATGCCACGCACTGAAATCTGTATATTTGTCGCGGCTTATATTGACCAACCGGTGCGAAGCCATTATTATTGCGCCTTCTCCGATTCCTCGATAGCTCAGTCGGTAGAGCAACGGACTGTTAATCCGTGTGTCCCTGGTTCGAGCCCAGGTCGAGGAGCCAAATTTTAAAAGCCTTGCAGCCATGTGAGGCTTTTTCCTTTTCAGTTCGCCGTAGCTAAATCGTACCTAGCTTACATTGAATCTAAATGTGATGCGGCAATTGAAAGCTGATCTGGTGCAAGGTGAGCGTATCTTCTACCATTGACCCTGTTTTCCAACCTGCCGTTGCCAAGTTGCCAGGGTATGTCTTAAATCATGCCAGCCAAAGTTTTCAATGCCTGCACGATCTAAAGCCAATCCCCAGAACTGTACTAAAGGTGCGATTCAATGCCATTCGGTCTTCGGATGTAGGCTGATTAGAAATTTGGGTCTGTAATGTCCCTACATCAGTTTTCCAATTCAAAGACAAAAACGCAGTCCATATAGGATGGATTAGGCTAGCGTGAACTTTTTTATCTTCAGGGTTAGGCAGAGTCAGCTTCAACGATTCGGTCAAGGCATACCATTGGAATTGTAATGACTGAGCTATTTGATACGTACAGGCAAAAGTAACTGCTGGATTGGACAAGTGCAAAACAATCCCACAGCTTTATTCTAAATAGTTGTCTGCTACAGTATCGGCTTAATCAAGTGATCGATCTCGCTCAACCATTGCTTTATGGTCATCAAGTTCTTTCTGATACAAGGCTGAAAAGCGAACAAGTAAATTTCTGATGTTTTTGGCGCTGAAACTCCACGCACCGAAGGAAACAAGGTTAAGTACTTTTGTCATTTTTATTACCCCAGTAAAGTAGTACAAGTAGCTGATTTATATGTATCGGCTTACAAACTGGAAATATACACCCACCGTAAGCAAATAGTAAGTATTTGAAATATTTTCAGAAAAACGTTAACCAGCTTCGGTTGGTTCTTATTGCCGACATCGCAAATCCAAATTTTAAGGCCAGCGCATAAGCGCTGGCTTTTTGCTTTATAGCGCTTGAATTGCAAACATGAGACCATGCCGGACAGATATTTAGGAGCGATGTGCCATGTTTAATATGACTGTGCCGTGGTGGGAACTGGTGATCCGGGGTGCTGTGGTGTATGTATTCCTGATTGCCTTGTTGCGCATTACAGGCAAGCGCCAGATAGGGCAGTTGTCGCCGCTTGATCTTGTGCTATTGCTGATCCTTTCCAATGCAGTGCAGAACTCCATGAATGCCGGCGATAACTCCCTCATAGGCGGTCTGATATCCGCCGCTACACTTGTCGCGCTTAATTACCTGATTGAATACGCCACGGTCAAAAGTAAAAAGCTGGAAGGCATCGTGGAGGGGCGGCCGCAAGTGATCATTCATGAAGGCAAGTTGTTTGAGGACGTGATCAGTAAAGCCAAGATAACGCAACTTGAGGTGGAGTCTACCTTGCGTGAATCGGGATTCTTTGACCTGAAGGATGTGAAGCTGGCGATCCTGGAGAATAATGGCAAGGTAAGCGTGCAGGGTTACGACAAAAAATAGCGAGTCGATACATGCGCCTTAAATCGTTTTAACCTAGCAGTTGCCCAAATGTTATTGAGACATCAGCACGCATGATATTTCATCCTTACAGATTATTGCTTAACATTTGAATTCACCAGCCTGCGCGGTTTTCGTGCAAGTCTTCTAGATGGATGAGTTAGCGATAATTAAATTGCAATTTGACATTCGTTTAGCGCTTCACTTAGTAGTCTTTCAATATCACGGTCTACAACCCGCTGCTGCGGTATGGCGAATTTTTCAATGGAGTTCCTCGCGTATGGGGATGGGC
>JAZKEL010000440.1:0-2594 GCA_040387075.1 Pseudomonadota bacterium | reverse complement strand
AACTTCTAGCAAAATTAATAACATAGTCGTTGATAAATTGCAAAGTAGCCGCTAGAATAGCAAACTTTTCTGCATTTTAAGACCTATTTAGAATCAGAATTTACCAGCAATCCCGCGCTAATTTAGATTCAATTTAGCCCAGAAAATTTAGTAAAGAGAGCCTTAATGTCTAGTGTACGTGTAAAAGAGAACGAGCCGTTTGACGTAGCCCTTCGCCGCTTCAAGCGCATGATCGAAAAGACAGGCCTGCTGACAGACCTGCGTGCCCGTGAATTCTACGAGAAGCCAACATGGGAGCGCAAGCGTAAAGCTGCCGCTGCCGTTAAGCGTCACTATCGCCGTATCCGCAATCAAACACTCGCTCCTAAACTTTACTAGTTTTAGTAGTTAGTTGGATTCAGTTGTGACCTTGAAAGCGCGCATTTCGGAAGATATGAAGAATGCAATGCGCGCGAAAGACAGTGCGCGGCTCGGTGCGATCCGCTTGCTGCTTTCAGCAATCAAGCAGCGGGAAGTGGATGAACGTATCGAAGTGAACGACACGCAAGTGGTCGAAGCGATAGAGAAGATGCTCAAGCAGCGTCGCGATTCCATCTCCCAGTACGAAGCAGCCAGCCGCAATGACCTGGCGGATGTCGAAAAGTTTGAAGTAAGCGTGCTGCAGGAATATTTGCCGCAGGCACTTACCGAAGCGGAAGTCGATGCCATTCTCCAGCAGGCCATTGCCGATACAGGTGCTGCGGGTATCAAGGATATGAGCAAGGTGATGGCTGCAGTAAAACCGCAGGTGGTTGGCAGGGCGGATATGGGCAAGATTTCCGGCCTGATTAAGGCGAAGCTAGGGTAAGAGTTCGCTAGCCAGGATTACGGAGTAAAAAACGAAAAGGAGCCTCAGCTCCTTTTTTGTTTTAATTGCTCAACTTTTGTTTAATTGTGGTGGCGCTCCATTGCCGCAGTGCTATTCCCATGTCTTAGTAACTTAAATACTATTCTCCTATTCTTACTGCTGTGGATGTTGAATGATTGATGTTAGCCATAGCCCAGTGTTCAATTTCGCCTCGGCATGATTCCCGATAGCTTTATCCAGGAACTGATCAATCGCGTCGATATCGTCGACGTGATCGACAAGAGCGTTCCGCTGAAGAAAGCAGGCGCCAACTATTCGGCCTGCTGCCCGTTCCATAACGAAAAATCGCCGTCGTTCACCGTAAGCCCCACCAAGCAGTTCTACCATTGCTTCGGTTGCGGTGCACACGGCACAGCCATCAGTTTCCTGATGGAATACCAGGGCCTGAGTTTCGTCGAAGCGGTGCATGAGCTTGCCAAGATGACCGGCATGATCGTGCCGCAGGAAACGCGCGAGGCCGATACGCCGCAGCAGAAAGCCATTCCCGGCATGCAGGAGGCGCTGCAGCAGGCCCTCAATTACTACAAAGCAGAACTGAAAAAGTCGCCCTCCGCCATCGAATATTTAAAAGGCCGCGGCCTCAGCGGCAAGATCGCTGCGCGCTTCCAGATCGGTTATGCGCCTGCAGGCTGGCACAACCTGCAATCCGTGTTCCAGCAATACGACAGCGAGATCCTGACCAGCATCGGCCTGGTGACGGTCAATGAACAGGGTAAACGTTACGACCGCTTCCGCGACCGCATCATGTTCCCCATCCATGACCAGAAAGGCCAGGTGATCGGCTTCGGCGGGCGAGTGATCAACCCGGAAGATACGCCCAAGTATTACAACTCGCCTGAAACTCCGCTGTTCCAGAAAGGTCATGAGTTATACGGCCTGTTTATGGCCAGGCGTGCCATCCGCGATGCCGGTCGTGTGCTGGTGGTGGAAGGTTATATGGACGTGGTGGCGCTGGCGCAATACGGCATCGATTATGCCGTCGCTGCATTGGGCACGGCCACGACGCCGTTCCATATCACTAAGTTAATGAGACAAACCGACGACATCGTGTTCTGCTTCGATGGCGACAATGCCGGCAAGAAAGCCGCCTGGCGCGCCGCCATGAACGCATTGCCGGCACTCACGGACGGCCTGCGGCTGAGCTTCCTGTTCCTGCCGGACGAGCATGACCCGGATAGCTATGTTCGCGAATTCGGCAAGGAAAAGCTTGAGGCGGAAATGAAAACGGCATTGCCGTTGTCGCAGTACATCGTGCAGTTCCTCACGGCGGATAACCCGCTGCAGTCGCAGGAGGACAAGGTGCAGCTGATCAATGATGTCGAGCCGATACTCAAGCAGATCCAGGCGCCGAGGCTCAGCCTTTTATTAAGCAAGCGCATTGCCGAGCTGGCCGGGGTTACACAGGACGAGATCAAGGGCATGATCAAGATGCCCACAATCCAGCGCCAGCAGAAGAGCCTGCCGCGCCAGGCACGCACCACAACCTCGCTTCAGCACCGTTTTGTGCTGATGATCGTGATGCAGCCCAAGCTGGTCAGCGCGTCCGACCTGGAGTGGATGCAGGGCAGCAACGAAGAGGATCAACTGGTGAAGGCCGCATTGGAAGCGGCCATCGCCTATCCGGATTCCAGGCCTGCCGGCATCCTGCACCAGATGCAGGGCGCAGTGGATGCCAGGCTGATGCGTG
>JAZKEL010000439.1:2506-5447 GCA_040387075.1 Pseudomonadota bacterium | reverse complement strand
TTACATGCTGATATTGAATAACCCAATCAAACCGATGATGATGAGGTAAAGCGCGACAATGAAATTAAGCAGGCGTGGCATTACCAGGATCAGTATGCCGGCGATGAGTGAGACTAATGGTGTAAGAGCTAGGTGGATATTCATGAATTTTCCTTTCTGAGGTTAATAAAATTTGGATTGAAAATTGGTTATATATGTTTCTACTATTGGCATTCATTTATTCATCATGCTGACTTGCTATTACCAGGCTATTTCGTTTCCATCATAGGCGATAAACCTGCCGGAGTTCGCCAGCGTAAGGTTTTCGATGACCTCGCGCATGCCGGATACGCTCTGCCGGGCATTGATCAAGGCATTGGAGCCGCCCATGTCGGTCTGTACCCAGCCGGGGTGCAGGGTCACGGCAGAGATTCCTGTTGGCTGCAGGTCGATGGCCAGGCTTTTCATTGCCATGTTGACGGCAGTTTTGCTGCTGCGGTAGAGATAGCTGCCGCCGCTGGTATTGTCGTCTATGCTGCCCATTTTACTGGTGATCGTGGCGATTTTTTTCAACTGGCCGGCGGCGATATGCCCGGCAAAGGCTTCCGCCATTTTCAGGGGCGCCATGGAGTTGACCTTGAACGATTCTGCCCATGCTGAGTAGTCGAGTGCACCGAAAGCGCTTCCGCGATAGATGCCTGCATTATTGATCAACACATCGAGCGCCTGGCCTTTCAGTTTTCCTGCAAGCATGTCGATCTGTGCAAAGTCTGTGACATCCAGTGCTTCGATGATCAACCTGCCATTGGATCCGGCAAGCGCCGCCAGTTCGTGTGCACCGCCCGGGTCGCGAGTGCAGGCAATGACCTGCCAGCCATCGGCCAGGTATTGCTGCGTGAACTCCAGTCCGATGCCGCGATTGGCACCTGTGATCAAAACATTCATGAATTTCCTTATGTTCTTATCTTAATTGTTGCGTGAAATCCGTTTTAGCATGAATTCCAGTTTTAGACAGTGTACTGGAGTCCTGCAGAATTGCTGTCAATGTAGCGATATTCTGCTGTAAGAATACGCTGACAGTCGATGGCAAGGAAGCCTATAGTACACATCCAGGAAAGCTTATTTAATGAGGCCTACCGTAGCTCAACCGTGATTCGAACCTGAAAGGCATTCCATGCGAGTTTTGAAAGAAGGCAATCCATACCCCAGAGGTGCTTATTTTGATGGAAAGGGAACCAACTTTGCTCTTTTTTCAGACAACGCCACCAGCGTTACGCTTTGCCTGTTCGATAGCGACGGAAAATCCGAGCTCGAGCGCATCAGGCTGATGGAATGTACCAACGGTGTCTGGCATGGCTACCTGGACGACATCAAGCCCGGCCAGCGCTACGGCTATCGCGTAGACGGTCCATGGGACCCGATGGAAGGCCAGCGCTTCAACGCTAACAAGCTGCTGCTGGACCCCTACGCCAGGAAGCTGGCGGGCAGTATCAACTGGGACGATGCCCTGTACGGCTATACCATCAGCGATGCGGCAGATGCCGACCTGGTGATGGATGAACGCGACAGTGCCGAATTCATGCCCAAGGCCATCGTCATCGATCCAGCCACGCTGGTGAAGTCGCAAAAACCGAATATACGCTGGCCTAAAACCATCATCTACGAGGCGCACGTAAAAGGCCTCACCATGAAACATCCGCTGGTGCCGGACGATATCCGCGGCACGTTTGCTGCCCTGAGCGATCCTGCCATCATCGCGCATTTGCAAAAAGTCGGCGTCACCGCCATTGAGTTATTGCCTATCCATGCCTTTGCGCAAGACAGGCACCTGCTTGAGCGCGACCTGCGGAATTACTGGGGCTACAACACACTGGCGTTCTTTGCCCCCGAGCCTGGCTACATGGGTTCCGGCGAGCTGGAGGAAATAGCCGCCACCGTCGATAGCCTGCACCAGGCCGGTATCGAAGTCATCCTGGATGTGGTCTATAACCATACCTGTGAGGGCAACCACCTTGGGCCAACGCTTTCACTGAAGGGCGTGGATAACCTGAGCTACTACAAGATATTGCCCGGCGAACCGCGCTATTACGACAACCTGACCGGTTGCGGCAATGCCTTGAATACTTCGCATCCCAAAGTGCTGCAGTTGATCCTGGATAGCCTGCGCCTGTGGGCGACGGTGTACGGTATCGATGGGTTCCGTTTCGACCTGGCGCTGACATTGGGCCGCGATGAAAACGGCTTCAATCGTGACCATGCCTTATTCCATGCCATGTTGCAGGACCCTGTGCTGACCAAGTGCAAACTGATCGCCGAACCTTGGGACGTCGGCCCTGGCGGCTTCCAGCTTGGTTCGTTCCCACCCGGTTTCTCGGAATGGAACGGCGATTACCGCGATGTGGCCCGCGAATTCTGGACAGGCAAGGAAGGCATGCTCTCCAGCTTCGCCAGCCGGTTCGCCGCATCCAGCGATCTCTTCAACGAGATGCACCGCCGGCCTTGGTCCAGCGTCAACTTCATCACGGCACACGACGGGTTCACCTTGCATGACCTGGTGTCTTACCACGATAAGCGCAACGAAGCGAACGGCGAGGACAATAACGACGGCGCCAATGATAACCGCAGCTGGAATTGCGGCGCTGAAGGCGAGACGGACGATGCGGAAGTGAACGCCATCAGGACGCAGCAGAAGCGGAATTTCCTGGCGACGCTGTTCCTTTCACAGGGTGTGCCCATGCTGTTGTCGGGCGATGAGCTTAACAATTCGCAAGGCGGCAACAATAACGTGTATTGCCAGGACAACGAGATCGGCTGGGTGAACTGGGATGGGGCGGACGACGAGCTCATCGGTTTCGCAGCGACCGCTGCCTGAACTTTTGTCCCCTGGAGCCGCGCGACCATGTATGAAGTGAAGACTGTGCTTGCCAACGAAGTGCAATACGCGTATTTCGAAATGGGCCAG
>JAZKEL010000439.1:0-2496 GCA_040387075.1 Pseudomonadota bacterium | reverse complement strand
GTTCGTTGGCAAACTCGCAGCAGTACGCAAAAAATACAATGCCATTTCACGTGCGGAATTCGTCACCGGCAAGCTGAACCAGCATGGCAATTCCGACGTCACCTGGTTCAACGTCAACGGCGACATCATGAGCGACGAGCAGTGGAACGATCCCTTTAATAAATCCATGTCGGTCAAGTTCGTGTCGCCCAATAAAAACGAATCTGCCATCCTGGTATTCCTGAATGCTTCGCACGTAGCCGTGACGGCTAAAAAACCCTACTGTGAAACGCATGTGTGGAAGCCGCTGGTGTGGAGTACCACCCAGCAGGCTGAAGATGGAGACGAGCAAGATACCATCGTGCTGGAACCCCGATCCGTGTATGTATTCGAAGGGCATCTGAAAGAGGATAGTCGCTAATCAATATGCCGGGCGCATGCCTTGGAGTGACCGTTTTTTTATAATACTTGCCTGCGTTCATTGCTTGCCTGATACTTCACCGCTTGCATTGTTTTATAATTTTGCTATCGGTCATTACAAGTGATTTAAGGCTGCCATGAACAACCGCCGTACACCCAAGCGAAATTTCCTCCTGCATGCGCTTAGCCCCGAGATCTATGCCCGGCTGGAAGAGCATCTGCAGATCATTTCCCTGCCCAGGGACTGCGATATCTACCAGCACAGCGGGAAGATAGACTATGTGTATTTTCCTATCAGCAGCATCGTTTCGGTGGTTAAGATCATGGAGGATGGCTCCTCCCCCGAGGTGGCCGTTATCGGCAGGGATGGCCTGGTCGGCATCGACCTCTTCCTGGGTTCCACTTCGGTCAATAGCAAGGTATTCGTGCAAAGTGCCGGCTACGGTTTCCGTATCAAGGCCGCGCTTATCAAGAAAGAATTCGATAACAGCCAGGAATTGCGCAACCTGATACTGGGTTATATGCAGTCCCTGTTTATACAATCCTCGCAAATCGCCGCGTGTTATCGTTTTCATTCCATCGAACACCAGGTATGCCGTTTTCTGCTGGGCTGCCTGGATCGCTGGGACTCCAACCGCATCAGCCTGACCCACGAGCGTATCGCTAACCTGCTGGGCGTAAGGCGCGGAAGCGTTACTGAAGTTTCCGGCCACCTGGCCAAGGCCGGCTATATCGAATACCGTCGCGGCTGCGTCACGGTGCTGGACCGGGCAGGCCTGGAATCCATCGTATGCGAATGCTACGAAGTGATGAAGAAGGAAATGGTCCCGAAAACGGCGCCAGTGCGTGCAAGCGCTAATGGGGCAAGATCCTCTTAACTGCTTATTGGCCTGCCCGGGCAATCTTCTAGCACACCTGCGCTTCCCACTTAATCCACCCTTTAGTTGTACTTTAGTACGATACCGTACTGATGAATCATTGCGCCTGTGGCATCCTCATGCATTGTCGCGGTGACGCGGCCAATATCATCTAGTCAATTAGATAAGGGAGTACGGTAAGCATCGATGACAACTGACCGGAAAGACACGATCAAGGGACGCAGGGTAGCCGTTTTGGTTGCTGACGGCGTAGACGCGGATGCTTTATATGCAGTGCGAAAAATCCTCGAAGACGGCGGGGCGGAGATCGAGATAGTCGCTTCCAGTATGCAGGATGTAAAAAGCACAGGCAACCGCATGATAAAAGTGCATCATCGACTACCTGTGCCCAGCCTGGAGCTTTACGATGCAGTCTTTATTCCAGGCGGCGGTCGAAGCATTGAGTTGCTGTGCGAGGATGACCATGCATTGATGTTCGTTGCGGATGCACACAGGCGTAGCAAAGTCATCGCCACTTCCGGCGAAGCTGCGCGCTTGGTTTACCAGGCAACGCAGACAGATACAATTTCGCCAGTGGCTACCATGTCATCCGATCTGCCGGTCCAAGGCGGCAGGATGATCCACTACATCGAAGGCGATGGCCGCCAGTTTTTCAGAAGACTGGTTGAAGCCATCGCAGGCTAGTTCGACCCAGCACCACCCAATATTCGCGATTTCCAATCAGGCAGGGATTCGACTAAGTTACTTACTTTTTATCGGTATTGGCAGTCACTCTCCACACCACATTACCCACGTCATCCGCGACCAATAACGCACCCGACTTATTGACGGCGACACCGACTGGCCTGCCCTGGGCATCGCCATTGGCGTTCAGGAAACCTGTCAGTATGTCTTCAGGCTGGCCTTCCGGTTTGCCTTTTACAAACGGCACGAAAATGACTTTATAGCCGCTTTGCGGTTTACGGTTCCATGAGCCGTGCTGGCCGATAAAAGCGCCGCCCACGTAACGCTGCGGGAATGCCTTGCCGTCATAAAAAGCCAGTCCAAGTGAGGCGGTGTGCGCACCCAGTGCATAGTCGGGTATTTTTGCCTTGGCGACCAGTTCGGGTTTCTGCGGCTTTACCCTGTCGTCTACATGTTGCCCGTAATAGCTGTAAGGCCAGCCATAAAATCCCCCATCCTCCACCGAGGTGATGTAATCCGGTACCAGGTCGTTGCC
>JAZKEL010000438.1:0-2866 GCA_040387075.1 Pseudomonadota bacterium | reverse complement strand
GCCATGTACGAGGCCAAGGCGGCCGGCCGCAATACCCTGCGCTTTTTCGATCCGGCCATGCAGGTGGCGATTGAGCACAGGGTGAAGCTGGAATCACAATTACGGCGCGCGATTGCAGAGCAGCAGTTTTCCCTGCATTACCAGGTGCAGGTGGATGCAGACAGGAATATCTTCGGCGTTGAAGCATTGCTGCGATGGCACCATCCCCTGGGCGCCATCGTCAGCCCAGGCGAATTCATCTGGGCGGCCGAGGAAAACGGCTTGATCATCCCGATAGGGCGCTGGGTGATCCACCAGGCGTGCGAACAAATCAAGCGCTGGGAAGCGTTGCCGTATGCCAGCAAGATCCAGCTTGCCGTCAACGTAAGTGCCAGGCAGTTCAAGCAGGCCGATTTCGTGGAAATCATCCGCGGGTGTCTTGAGTTTACCGGCATTAACCCTGGCCTGTTAAAGCTCGAGCTGACCGAAAGCCTGATCATGGAAGATATCGATAACACCATCGACAAGATGCAGGCCATCAGGGCGATGGGCGTGCGCTTCTCCATGGATGATTTCGGCACCGGCTATTCCTCCCTGGCCTACCTGAAGACACTGCCGCTCACGCAGATCAAGATCGACCAGTCCTTCGTCAGCGATATCGCTACCGATGCCAACGACGCCACGATAGTGCAGACTATCATCGTGATGAGTCGAACGCTCGGGCTGAACGTGATTGCAGAGGGGGTGGAAACGGAAGAGCAGTTTGCCTTGCTCAAGCATTACGGTTGCACCCAGTTCCAGGGATTCCTGTTCCGGCGGCCGGTGCCATTGGAAACGCTGGACCAGCTGCTGCAGTCGGGGAAGAGTTGATAAAACAATCTTTTGTTTATCGGCGATTCAAGCGAAAATAGAGAGTTGTATATTTTAGTAAACAGCGGCGCACGGTTGCCGCAAGGATAGTCAGCCATGTTATTGATGTTGGATAATTACGATTCATTCACGTACAACCTCGTGCAGTACCTCGGCGAACTCGGCCAGGACGTGCAGGTGTACCGCAATGACGAAATCGATCTCGCCAGGGTGGAATCGCTCAACCCGAAACACATCGTGATCTCGCCCGGCCCTTGCACGCCAAACGAGGCCGGCATCTCCGTGCCGATGATCAGCGAATTCGCCGGCAAGGTACCCATGCTCGGCGTCTGCCTTGGCCACCAGGCCATCGGCCAGGCCTTCGGCGGCAGGATCGTGCATGCCAAGCAACTGATGCACGGCAAGACATCGCAGGTGTTCCACAACGATGTCGGCGTGTTCAAGGGCTTGCCGAATCCATTTACCGCGACCCGCTACCATTCGCTGGTGATCGAGCGCGATAGCATTCCTGATTGCCTGGAGATCACGGCATGGACGCAGGACGAAGACGGCGGGTTCGGCGAGATCATGGGCGTGCGCCATAAAACGCTGCCCATCGAAGGCGTGCAATTCCACCCGGAATCCATCCTCACCGAATACGGCCATGAGTTGCTGGATAACTTCCTGAAAGCCTACTAATTGCTGAAAGCATACTGATGGACATGACAATCAAAGCGGCCCTGCAGAAGCTGATACGGCGTGAGGATCTGGCGCATGAGGAAATGCTTTCGCTGATGCGGCAGGTGATGCATGGCGATTTTACGCCTGCGCAAATTGCCGGCTTATTGATGGGCTTGCGGGTGAAAGGCGAAACGGTGGATGAGATCGCCGCCGCTGCCCAGGTCATGCGCGAACTGGTATCTAAAGTCAGCGTGCAGGACAGCGCCCATCTTATCGACACCTGCGGTACCGGCGGTGCGGCGAACAAGGCCTTTAATGTGTCCACCTGTTCTGCCTTCGTGGCAGCAGGTGCGAAGGCGAGGATAGCCAAGCACGGCAACCGTGCCGCTTCCTCCAAGACCGGCAGTGCCGATGTGCTGGAAGCGCTGGGCGTCAATATACAGTTGCAGCCGGAGCAGGTGGCGGCTTGCATAGATGAAGTCGGCATCGGCTTTATGTTTGCGCCTAACCACCACGCTGCGATGAAACATGCCGGCCCGGTGCGGCGCGAACTAGGCGTGCGTACATTATTTAACCTGCTCGGCCCGCTGACCAACCCGGCTGGCGCCAAACGCCAGGTCATGGGTGTATTCCATCGCGACCTGGTGCCCTTGCTGGCGCATGCCCTGCACAGGCTGGGCAGCGAACACGTGATGATCGTGCACAGTGCGGATGACATGGACGAGATATCCTTTTCCGGCGACACCTATGTTGCTGAACTGAAAGATGGGGCAATACGCGAGTACACCATCAACCCCCATACGTTCGGCATGGTGACCCATGACCTGCATAGCATCAGCGTGGAAAATGCCGAAGAATCAGGCCGGCAGATCATGGCGGTGTTGCAAGGTGAGCAGGGTCCGGCGCGCGATATCGTGTTGCTCAACTCGGGAGCTGCCATTTATGTTGCGGGTATTGCCGATAGCCATGCGCAGGGCATCGAACAGGCGGCACTCTCCATCGATTCAGGAGCGGCACTGCATAAGCTGGATCAGCTGAAAGCTTTTAGTAACCGTCTATGATGCGGATATTACTGGTCATCCTCATAGCGGCAGGCTATACCGCCTACCATTACTGGGGAACCGGCCATGAACTGAAGGCAGATTCTGCTAGTCAGTATGTGCAGCAGACTATTGCGGAAGGCGGCGACCAGCTTATCCGGCAGGCCTTCGAAAACCAGGCCCGGCACCTGCAGGTGGAAGGAAGCGGCACGGTGGTGAAAGTGCTTGACGATGATACAAACCCGCCACGGCATCAGCGCTTTATCCTGAAACTGGAGAACGGCATCACCTTGCTGATGGCGCATAATATTGACCTG
>JAZKEL010000437.1:0-2269 GCA_040387075.1 Pseudomonadota bacterium | reverse complement strand
CATCTCCGCCTTGCTCGCTGAAGAGCAGGTATTGGCGTATCGCTTCGATGGCAAACGCTACGATTGCGGCTCCAAGTTCGGTTATCTGGAAGCGACTATTCGCCTGGGCTTGCGTCACCCGGAAGTGGGCAAAGACCTGAAAGCGTTACTGGAATCCATCGTCAACGAAAAGAAGAAGTAAGAAGAATATACGTCAGCGCTCTCCGCTGGCTTAGTGTTCCAACAAAAGGCGCCTGGCTTCATGCCGGGCGCCTTTTTATTTACCTTGTCGTCAGTCCTTCTTCTGTATTAACAACACGGCGCTCAGTACCAGCATGACCGCAAGCTGTTGCCAGAACAGGCTGGCGCTGCTGGTATGGCTGATGATGAAGCCTGCACACATCGGGCCCAGTGCCGACAGGGTGGTGTAGACGATCGAGACCTGGCGCACGCGATCCGTGATGGCACTGCCGGTGCCATGCTGCGTGGCCCATACCATCCCCAGGGTTAGTAGGCCGCCGCCCATGCCACCCACCAGGAATGCCATGACCGCAAGCGCAGGCAGGTGGTGGCCGCCCGTGAGCGCCACGATCACCGCCGCCATGCCGAATGCCGTGCAGAGTTTTGCGGTGTAGAGCACGCCTTTATGGTCCGATAGCCAGCCTATGGGGTACTGGCAGACCACTGCGCCAATACCCATCACGGTCAGCAGCCATGCCGTGTCGGTGCTTGCCAACCCTGCATCGCTTACGTATACCGGCAGTAGGGCGAGCAGGCTTCCTTCTATCCACCCGCCAAGTCCGGCGATCAATCCGCCGAGCCCGAGCCAGAATGCCAGGCGAGGTACGATGCCTTTGTCTAGCCTGTCGTTAGCTGGAGACGGTTCCGTGGATACGGCAGCGATTTTTACCTGCGATTGCGCCAGTTTCTCGGCGTTTGACTTGATTTCCGGTTCTACTGGTGAAGAGTCAATAGCCGCTATTGTGACAGCCATGAAGAGTGGGGCAACAGCCATGATGCAGGCTGCGGCAGCTACCCAGAATGCGCGCGGGTTATCGACGCCGAGTGCGACGATGATCATCGGCCCTGCTACCGATGCCACAGCAATCAAGGTCTCATGGATGCCGATGATGCGGCCTCGCGCATCCGCTGGCGAAAGCCGGTACAGCCAGGTTTCGTTGGCTATCCAGCGCAGGCCGAGCCCGAATCCCACGGCGGCTGCAGGCAATATCCACCATTCGATACCCATGAGCGGTATCAGTACAAAGCTGATGCCGCTGATCAGCAAACCGAGGATCACGGTGTTGCGATAGCCGAGCGAGCGCGTGAGTTGCCCTGCAACTAACAATCCGCCCAGCATGCCGAACCAGAATGCCGCACTGGTCAGGCCGATCAGCTCCGGCGTGGCATGCCTTGCCTCCAGCGCGATCGGCAGCAGTGTGGTACCGAGCCCGAACTGGCCGATTTGCGACAGTGTCGATACGGCATTGAGCGCGACAATACTGGTGGTGCGTTGTGTGGTGCTGAAGTTCTCTGGCATGGGTAAAGTTTTTCGATTAATTACGACTTACTATTTCGTCATTTCCGCATAGGCGGGAATCCAGGCAGGCTATGTGCTTAGCTTTGTCGCTAAATGTAAAAATACATGCGCTCGGATTGTTTCGCACTAGAAACGAATGACCGATAGGTGCATATAGCGTTGAGCAGTAGCCAATTGTACCTGCCTGGATACCCGCCTGCGCGGGTATGACGGGGTTAAATTATTTCATCGTGGGCATCACGAATTCCGCGCCTGCGCCTTTGCTGCTGGACGGCCAGCGTGAGGTGGTGGTCTTGAGCCGGGTATAGAAGCGTATCCCCTCTGTGCCGTAGATATGGTGATCGCCGAAGAGCGAACGCTTCCAGCCGCCGAAACTATGGAACGCAATCGGCACGGGAATCGCCACATTTACCCCCACCATGCCGGCCTGTACGCGGCTGGTGAATTCACGCGCCACTTCGCCATCGCGCGTGAAGATGGCGGTGCCGTTGCCGAACTCATGGTCGTTGACCAGTTGCAGCGCTTCCTCGAATGTGTCGGCGCGTACTATGCAGAGTACCGGGCCGAAGATTTCTTCCCGGTAGATGCGCATGTCTTTGGTAACGTTATCGAACAGGCAGGGGCCAAGGAAGAATCCCTGCTCATGTCCGGCATGGCTGTAGCTGCGGCCATCAATCACCAGCGTTGCGCCTTCTTCCACGCCCAAGTCGACATACTCTTTTACCTTTGCATAGTGTTGCGGTGTCACCA
>JAZKEL010000436.1:0-4356 GCA_040387075.1 Pseudomonadota bacterium | reverse complement strand
CCGCCTGTCATTATCCGGCAGGCACCGCAACCGCCTGTCTATATCGAACAAGCGCCCCAGCCCCAAGTCCAGGTGGTTCCGGCACCGCAGCCGCCAGTCCCAGTTGCTGCGGGATCGGCTTCAACACCTCCGCAGGATTATTACTGGTACCACTGCGACAAACCTGAGGGCTATTATCCCTATGTAAAGGAATGTCCGCAGGGATGGCAGAAAGTAACCCCCGAACCGCCCAAGAAATAATTAAGAATAATCGGCTAAGCACACAATGATGAAAAAACTAGTTTGGCTACCGGTAGCCGTCGTGTTGGTGTCGGCGTGTACAACTACTCCCGATGGTCCCAGCATGATGGCGTTGCCCGGCACGGGCAAGAGTTTCGACCAGTTCAATATGGACGACCGGAGTTGCCAGCAATACGGGTTGCAGCAAAGCGGCGGTGTTTCCGCCAATAAGGCCGGCAATGACAGCATGGCCAAAAGCGCGGTTGTCGGTACGGTCGTAGGCACCGCACTGGGCGCTGCCATTGGCGGTCAGGGTGGGGCCGCAATCGGCGCCGGTACAGGCCTGCTGGTAGGCACGGCAGCAGGCTCCGATGCTGCTTCCGTCTCCTCGTATAACGCGCAGGAGCGTTACGATAATGCCTATATCCAGTGCATGTATTCAAAGGGCCACAAAGTGCCGGTGAGCGGTAACTTTGTGCCGACCCCGGCACCTGCCGTAGCGCCGCCGCCGGTCAATACTGCCCCGCAACCGTCGCGTATCTATTATCCGCCGCCACCGCCTCCCGGCTATGTTAAATAGCAACGTTGACTAGGTGGTTAACTGGTGAATCCGGGTTTACATATCTTTACCAGAAGCTCGTAGGCCTTTGTTTAATTGATACGTTATCTGCTTGTAGTCTGGATTTTTACATTGGTTAATTTAATTGAATGAAGAACTAGGAGCATCAAATGAAAAGCTTGAAATCACTCGTAATAATCGCAGCAATTCCGCTTGTTGTTATCTCCGCTGCAAGTTTTGCCAATGAAAGCAAAGACGGCCATGCGTGCCACGGTAAGCGCACTCAGCTAAACCTGGATACGGACGGCGACGGCAAGATCACGCAGAAGGAATTTCTCGAGAGCAATGCCAAGCGTGCCGAATCGAAATTCGCCAAGCTCGACACCAATAAGGACGGTGTGATCGACGCTGCTGAACAGCAATCATGGAAAGATAGCGCCGGCAAGCATCGCGGCGACTGGAAAAACAAGGACAGTAAAACCGCGCCGGCAGTCCCAGCTGCTAAAGGTTAATGGCTTGCCAGCCTGAGGTTGAGCAGATGTATAGTTGAATAGATGGTATGCCTGACACTAAGCCCCTCACGGGGCTTTTTGTTTGGCCTCAGGACCCTGGTCGGCATCTCGGCCAACCTGCGCCAGTCGTTTCCTGTCTTCAGCAAGCTGGGCGGCGCGTATCTCGCGCATGACGGACGAAACATCGGCCGTTTGGCGGGATGTGCGGAATTTACCGCTCAGGCTGGATTCCGGCGTCAATAAGCCATGCTCGTAAAGGTCCCATATTTCCAGGCCGTATTGTGTGGTCAGCAACTGCGGGGCGAACCTGCCGAAATAGCTGGCCATATTGGCGACGTCGCGCTCCAGCATGGCTTTGGCGCTGTTGTTGGCCGCCGCATCCACCGCTTGCGGCAGGTCGATGATGACCGGGCCGTGCTCACTGAGCAGGATATTGAATTCGGAAAGATCGCCATGGATCACGCCTGCGCACAGCATCTTGACCACCTGGTCGATCAGCAACGCATGGTATTCCAGCGCCTGGGCTTCGCTTAGTTCCACGTCATTCAGGCGCGGCGCTGCGTTACCGTCCTCGCCGGTCACCAATTCCATCAGCAACACGCCCTCGTAGAAGTTATACGGCTTGGGTACGCTGATGCCGACTGCTGCCAGCCGATGCAAGGTATCCACCTCATGGCTTTGCCAGGCCTGCTCCTGCTGCTGGCGGCCGTACTTGCTGCCTTTTGCCATGGCACGGGCCTGGCGGCTGTTCTTGGTGCGGCGGCCTTCCTGGTACGCGGCGTTGTTCTGGAAGCTACGCTGGTCGGCCTCTTTGTATACCTTGGCGCAACGCACTTCGTCGCCGCAACGCACGACGAATACCACGGCTTCCTTGCCGCTCATGAGTTGGCGGACGACTTCATCGATCAAGCCGTCTTCTACCAGCGGCTGCAGGCGTTTAGGGATTTTCATAGATTACAATTGATCTTCATCGATTATAGCTTCAGCTTCGCCTTGATGCGGCGAAACGCCTGGCCTAGCGCGGAACCTTCAAGCTTGTAGTGTTTGTGCAGCGGCTGTATGACTTCCCAGCTGGCGTGGACGCCGGCCGGAAACGTCACCAGGTCGCCCTTGCCGAATTTCACCGGCGAACCGCCATCAGGGGTGATGACGCATTCGCCTTCCAGGATGTAGGCGATTTCCTGTTCATGGAACGTCCATGGGAATACAGAAACTTCCTTGGTCCAGGTCGGCCATTTGGCGACACCCAGGCTTTCCAGCGTGCTGGCGGGTGGATTGTGTTCAACGATGATCTTGCTCATATAGTCTTTTCTAATTTAATTGCTATGGGTTTAATTGCTATGGAAAATCGGGTCGGTTGTATCCATCAGCTGGTTCAGCTGGTTCAGCCGGGCACGCTATGGTATCAGTTGCAGGGTGAGATTGCATTGGTCTCTGGCGACGAGTTGTAAATACCGAACTAGGCAGTTGAAGTGCTTATATCTCACTCTATATCTTCACTCTATATTTTCACTATAGGACTGCGCCTACAGATTAGGGAAAATAAGCCATATATCATGCTATATAGCATGGGTTATTTGCGCAGGAATAATAAAGTAAATAGCAGGGTTGTCGTTATAGCTTGGTAGTCGGCGTATCAGTATACATACGGTCTAAAGACAACTAGCCTGCCTATAACCTTCCATTCTTTCCAGGGATGGTATGTTGCGGGGCAGGGATAATTATATAAATGCAGAACAAAGGCATCGCAGGTATGGAGGAGAAACCAAACGTCGTAGTGGCAGGAAACGCTACGCCTGAAGCGGATAGTGTTTTGCTTCTACTGCATGAAAAGGCCTATTCAGCCACACTAATCGACATTCAATCAGTGCCCGAGTCTTTCTCCTGGCAGGCTGTCGATCTATTCATCATCGCGCTTGACCATCATACGACCACCTTCATTGCCGGGTTACGCCGGGCATACAGCAAGTCAGACCTGCCGATACTATTGCTATGCAACCCCGAACGTTTTAACGACTACGCCCAAATGCGCGACCAGGCGATCCTGGCGGGTGCAAACGATGTTCTTGAATTTCCGTATGACGATATCCCCGCGCTGGCGAGGATCGACAGTTTGCTGGTCGCTAAAGCGGCTTCCCTGCTGAACAGTGTCGATCAGCAATATCTGCAGCAGGAGGTTCGCAGCCGTACCGCTAAACTCGACATGCTGATTGAGAACGGCCTGATGATGTCCGCAGAGCGCGATCGCAACAAGCTGCTCAAGCACTTGCTGGTAAAGGGCCAGCGCCTTCTGAACTGCGATGCCGGCACCATGTACCTGGTCACCGATCACAATACCCTGCGCTTCGCATTGCGTACCAAGGAAGACGAGCTGCCCACGCATGAGATCCCCTTGTATGATCCGGTGACCGGGGCAGCCAATGAAGCATATGTGTCGACGTACACGGCATTGCATAACGAGCCGGTATTGATCGACGATGTCTACCAGGAAACCCGCTTCGACCTGAGCGGGACGCGTGCCTTCGATGCCGCCACTAATTACCGTACTTTGTCGATGCTGACGGTGCCGATGGCGCCGCGCAACGGCGAGGTGATCGGCGTGCTGCAGTTCATGAACGTGATCGATCCGCAGTCCGGGGCTATCGTGCCGTTTTCGCCTGAGATCGTCGGGCTGGTAGTGGCCCTGGCATCGCAGGCCGCCATGGCGCTGGATAACCTGCAGTTGGTGGAAGCGCAGGCCAAACTGATGGAAAGCATGATACGGGTCATCGCCACTGCCATCGATGCTAAAAGTCCCTACACCGGCCGCCACTGCGAGCGCGTGCCGGAATTGGCGTTCATGCTGGCAGAGGCCGCCTGTGAAACCAACACCGGCTCGCTTGCAGAGTTTAATTTCAGCACGGAAGACGAATGGCAGGAATTCCGCATCGGTGCCTGGCTGCATGACTGCGGCAAGGTCACCACGCCGGAGTATGTGATCGATAAATCCACCAAGCTGGAAACGATCCATAATCGCCTCCATGAGATACGCATGCGGTTTGAAGTGCTATTGAGGGATGCGGACAT
>JAZKEL010000435.1:0-2451 GCA_040387075.1 Pseudomonadota bacterium | reverse complement strand
CCTGGTGATGGAGTCGCTGGAGTGGGTGCGCCGCCGCATGATGTACCAGGCATCCCTGCAGTTCGAGGACGAGCTGCACCAGAAGGTGTTCAATGCCGCGTTCCAGGCCAGGCTGAAGTCTGCCGGCTTTCCCATCCAGCAGGTCTTCTCGGATTTCAAGATGCTGAAGGATAGCCTCGCATCGTCCGCTTTCATGAGCCTGGTCGATATCCCGTATGTGCTGATATTCGTCGTCGCTATCTTCCTGATCCACCCTGCGCTGGGCTACCTGACACTGGGCGGGCTGGTGTTGCAGGTGATGATTGCCGTATTCAACCATTACCGAGTGCAGCCGCGCATGCTCCAGGCCAACCAGTTTGCACTGGAAGCGCAGACCTACTTCACCGCCGCAGGCAAGAAAGCCGAAGTGGTGCAGGCCATGGGCATGCTGAATAGCCTGCATGCCCGCTGGCTGAAGAAACAGCAGTCATTCCTCCTTCACCAGGCACAAGCCTCGGAGATCGCCGGCAAGAATGCCGCCGCGTCTAAATTGCTGCAGGTCATGCAGGCATCGCTGGTGCTCGGGCTAGGGTGCTACCTAGTGATTAACAACAGCATGGGGTTCGGCGCAGTCGGAATGATCATCGCCTCTATCCTGGCGGCAAGAGTGTTGTCGCCGTTCATCCAGATCATCGGCCAGTGGCGCACACTGGTGAATGCACAGGACGCGTATGCCCGCCTGGAAAAACTATTCGATAGTTTCCCTGCGCAGGAAAAAAGCATGGCCTTGCCTGCACCGAGCGGCCAGGTGTCGGTGGATAACCTGAGTTTTGCAGTGTCTGAGTCTGGCGGTACCAGCGTCAGCAACAGGAGCCCGTTTCTCAGGAACATCCAGTTCCAGCTTAATACCGGTGAAGTGCTGCTGGTGGCGGGGCCTTCCGCATCGGGAAAATCCACACTCGCCAGGCTGGCCTGCGGACTGCTTGCACCCAGCAGCGGCAAAGTGCGTTTCGATGGGGTGGATGCCTATCAGTGGAACAAGGAAGAACTGGGCGAATACATCGGCTACCTGCCGCAATCCATCGAGTTGCTGGACGGCACTATTGCCGAAAACATCACCCGATTCGGGCCTGTCGATGAAGACAAGCTGATTACGGTGATCGAACTGCTTAACCTGCAGGATTTCATCGTCTCCCTGCCGGAAGGGCTCAATACGCAGATCGGCAGTGAAGGCCAGTTCATGTCAGGCGGACGTCGGCAGTTGATCGGGCTGGCGCGCGCGATCTACGGCGCGCCGAAAATCGTCGTCCTCGATGAGCCTAATGCCAACCTCGATACAGCCGGCGAACTTGCGTTGCAGAACATGGTGAACAACCTCAAACATAGAGGCACGACGTTCATCATCATCAGCCATTTGCAAAGCATCAAGGCCATTGCCGACCTCATGTTAGTCCTGATGTACGGCCAGGTGTACCGATACGGCAAACCGGATGACGTGATTGCCTCCATGCAGGCGCCGGTCACCCAGCCCGGCAAGTCCGTCGCCCCTTTGCCTGATGCCATGGCGAGCGCCGCATGAAAGCGATAGCAGGGACAATGCCGGACAATACGGTAGCTAACGAGGTTGCTGGACTTAATGCTGCTGGATCTAGTGCTGATGGAATTAGTGCTGCTGGAGATAGTACTGCTGGATATGGCATCGTCAGCCCGCTTCGCCGCTACCTGGCCATGTTTAGGGGCGAGCTGGTTTCCGTGGCGGTATTCAGCCTGGTGACCAACCTGCTGATGCTGGCACCAACGCTGTATATGTTGCAGTTGTACGACCGTGTGCTCATCAGCAAGAATGAACTGACGCTCTATGCAGTTACGCTGATCACCTGCCTGCTGTTCCTGGTAATGGCCTTCAGCGAGTGGATGCGTTCCATCGTCGTCATCAAGGCGGGCGTGCGTTTCGACCAGTTGCTGAGCAGCAAGGTGTTTACGCTGGGCTTCACCAGTGCCTTGTCTTCGCAACGCAGGCAATCCGGCGAGGCCATGCAGGACCTGACCTCGATCCGCCAGTTCATGACAGGTAACGGGCTGTTCGCTTTCTTCGATATGCCATGGACGCTGCTGTATATCGCCGTGCTGTTCATCCTCAACCCGATGCTAGGCATGATTGCCATCGTGTTCTGCCTGATCCAGTTGGGCCTCGGTGTCTGGAACCAGCGCAGCAGCGAAAAGCCCCTTCAGGAATTAGGTGATGCCAGCCGGGCCAACCAGCGCTTCCTGGATAGCAAAGTTCGGAACATTGAAACCCTGCATGTCATGGGTATGATTCCGCATCTGTACCAGCGCTGGCTGCGTATGCAGCGCAGTTGGAATCTGCTGGACAGGGATGCCATCGGCATACAGACGCGTAACCAGCTCATCAATAAATTCGTGCGTTACACCATGCAGTCGCTGATGCTGGGTGCAGCGGCCTTGCTGGCG
>JAZKEL010000434.1:0-1832 GCA_040387075.1 Pseudomonadota bacterium | reverse complement strand
TTGAGCGCCATATTCTGCGGCTTGAATGGGGCGACCTTGATGCCCTTGCGATACAATACCCGGCATATCCCTGCCACCAGCGTGCTCTTGCCGGCATCCGAGGTTGTGCCTTGAACCATGATAGATTTTAAAGATGTCATTCGCTCATTATCCCATTACTTGGCTTGATGCCATGTCGTTAATCACGTGTTTATTGATGCCGATCACCATCATCGCCGCCCTGCTGCTGGACCAATGGCTGGGCGAACCTCGCCGCTGGCACCCGCTGGTCGGGTTCGGCAATGTCGCGAACTGGCTGGAAAAGCACAGCAACCTGGCCTTTAACGCATTATCTGCGCACGCTGTTGCAGGAAGATTAATGGGGTTGCTGGCCTGGCTGGTGCTGCTCATTCCGCTCGTTGCGCTGGCTTACTGGCTTACGCACTTGCACCGCTACTTGCTGTGGGGGTGGTATTCAGATGTGCTGCTTAACTGCCTGATGCTGTATTTTGCCATAGGTGCGAGCAGCCTGAAACACCACGCATTGCGTATCTACCAGGCATTACTAAGCAAAGACCTTGCCGCTGCCCGGCTGGCCGTCGGCATGATCGTCAGCCGCGACACGCAGGCGCTGCAAGAAAAGGAGATCGCCACGGCCACCGTCGAATCCGTGCTCGAAAATGGCAACGATGCCGTTTTTGGTGCAATGTTCTGGTTCATTCTATTCGGCGGTGCAGGCGCAGTCATGTTCCGCCTGGCCAATACGCTGGATGCCATGTGGGGCTACCGCACCCCGCGCTTCCTCTATTTCGGTTGGGCGGCGGCACGCATCGACGATGTGTTAAACCTCATTCCTGCGCGGCTCACGGCCCTGAGCTATGCACTGTGCGGCTCGACCAGGACCTCCCTGCGTTGCTGGCTGAGGCAAGCCGGCACATGGTACAGCCCCAATGCCGGCCCGGTAATGGCCGCCGGTGCGGGCGCGTTGAACGTACAACTGGGCGGCGCCGCGCCCTATCATGGCGAGGTAAAGCTGCGGCCAGCACTGGGAACAGGGGACAGCGTGCAGGCAAACCATATCCTCAGCGCCGTCGGCCTGGTGCAGCACAGCATGGTGCTGTGGTGTGCGGTCATCAGCACTCTCTACCTGGCATGGTGGGCTCACCTTGCTTGAGCATGGCGGCAACCTGGGCGCGGCTGCCAGTGAATACGGAATTCCGCTGCAGCAATGGCTGGACCTGTCTACCGGCATCAACCCCCATGGCTATCCGGTTCCGGCCATCCCCGCAGAATTATGGCAGCGCCTGCCGCTGCAGGAGGACGGGTTGACCGCAGCCGCGAAGGCCTATTATGGAGCGGAACATCTGCTGCCAACGGCAGGGTCGCAGGCCATCATCCAGTCCCTGCCGCTATTACGCCCTGCCTGCCGCTTGAGTCTGTGCGGCACGACCTACAATGAGCATGCGCATAGCTGGGGGAGGCAGGGCCACCAGGTGGCCTACTTTGACCGAATCCCGGATTCCGCCATGCTGCAACACACCGATGTATTGGTCATCTGCAATCCCAATAATCCCACCGGTCAACGTATTGCTACCGACACATTGCTGGACTGGCACGCGCAATTATCCGCACGTGGGGGATGGCTGGTCATCGACGAAGCATTCATGGACAGCACACCGGAAAACAGCCTTGCAGGCCATGCACAATTGCCTGGTCTTTTCATATTGCGCTCGCTTGGGAAGTTTTTTGGGCTTGCGGGCACCAGGGTTGGTTTCCTGCTGGCGCAGGAAAGCAGGCTACGCCAACTTGAGGAATCGCTCGGTCCATGGACAGTGAGCGGCCCGTCGCGGCAT
>JAZKEL010000433.1:268-1997 GCA_040387075.1 Pseudomonadota bacterium | reverse complement strand
GCAGGCGATTGTAAAGGCTGGCGGCCATGTGCCCGCCATCGGCCATCGCGATGCTACCGCAGCCGATCATGAATTCGTAGCGGTTGGCCTGCATGTATTTTGCCAGGCCTGCCCACAGCAGGGTGATCGTCCCGCCGCTGCGGTAATCGCGGTGCACGCAGGCGCGGCCCACTTCCACAGTGCGGTCGAACAGGTGGGTCAAGCGGCTCAGGTCGAATTCGCCCGCTGAGTAGTAGCCGCCGGCCTCGTTGGCCATGGCCGGATTGAGTATGCGGTAGGTGCCGATCACCTGGCTGGTGGCGGTGTCGCGGATCAGCAGGTGGTCGCAGTATTCATCGAATACGTCTCGATCCAGGCCGTCGTCGTTATGGATGTTGGCACCCATTTCCTCGGCGAATACCTTGTAACGCAAGCGCTGCGCTTCGGCGACTTCTGAAGGGTTACGGGCAAAGCTGAGTACAAGTTTTGCGGAGTCGTGCGGTGACCGGGCGAGTGCCTGGTTCTCATGTTGAGAAAAGTGCTCGAGTTGCGAGGAGCGATGCTGCATGTGTTTCCCCTGACGTTAAAGACAGGGAAACTTTACGAATATTCTATGAAGGATTTGTGACTGGTGTTTGAAGCTTCGGTGAATCAGAATCCCTGATTCACCGAATGTTGCGATACACGCTAATGCGTTAGTTGCTGATACGATTAATGGCTGACGCGGGTAGTACCGCCGCTTTCCAGCAGGCGCACTTTTTCGCCAGGCTGGAATACTTCAGTCGCTTCCTGCACTACTGCCACGATCGGGCCGCTGTCCAGTTTCACCGTGATCTCAACGCCATTCTTGCGGGTGATGCCTTCTTCCGCTGCCGAACCTGCCAGGCCGCCTGCTACCGCGCCTACGATGGCGGCAATGGTGCTACCTGCGCCGTGGCCGATGGTGCTACCGGCTACGCCGCCGACCACTGCGCCGGCACCTGCGCCTATTGGCGTTTTCGTGCCTTCCAGCTTGACTGCGCGTACGCTTTCGACGACGCCCATTTTTACCGTCTGTACCTTGCGTGCCTCATCGCGGCTATATACGTCGCCGGCGTTGGAACTGGCACATGCATTCAACAATGCAGCCAGGGACAGGACCAAAATCAGTTGTGTGGTACGCATACAAACTCCTATATTCATTAGTTAATTAACGTTGAATCCGGTAAAGCTTCTTCCAGTGCCGTTTCGTTCACCAGTGCCTGCGTATAGATATGCTCGATTTCTTCACGAGTCGGCTTGTGGTTCTGTCCGCCCCGGCTTTCTATCTTGATGGCCCCCATCACCGAGGCCAGCCTGCCGCAGGTCGGCCAGTCCCATCCGCGTGCAATGCCGTACAACAGGCCTGCACGATAGGCATCGCCGCAACCTGTCGGGTCGACCACTGCCATGGCTTTAACGCTGGGGATGTCAAAGCGTTTACCGTCGGCATAAATCTGCGAACCGCTGGCACCCAGTGTGACGATCAATGCTTTTACCTTGCTCGCCAGGACTTCAAGGCTATGACCCGTTTTTTCCTGTAAAAGTTGCGCTTCGTAGTCGTTCACCGCCAGGTAGTCGGCCAGCTCGATGAAATGCATCAGCTCTTCGCCGTTGAACATGGGCAAGCCCTGGCCCGGATCGAACAGGAAAGGGATGCCGGCTTCGTGGCATTCACGTGCGTGCTGGAACATGCCGTCACGGCCATCCGGTGCGATGATGGCCAGCGTCA
>JAZKEL010000433.1:0-258 GCA_040387075.1 Pseudomonadota bacterium | reverse complement strand
ATGGCGCCAGGGTGGAAGGCGGTGATCTGGTTATCATCGAGATCGGTGGTGATAAACGCTTGTGCCGTAAAGTTGCCAGGGATGCTTTTGATATGTGTACGGTCTATGCCATTGCTATCCAACCAGGTGGTATATGGCGCGAAATCCTCGCCTACCGTGGCCATGATCAGCGGCTTGCCTTGTAGCAAATTCATGTTATAGGCGATGTTGCCAGCCGTGCCGCCGAATTCACGGCGCATTTCCGGCACCAGGAACGCG
>JAZKEL010000432.1:0-4750 GCA_040387075.1 Pseudomonadota bacterium | reverse complement strand
TGGTTTTCTCGCCGACATCCGCCTTGCCACGCATGCTGACGGCTTGCACTCCCGCGGCAAACGCGGCTGCGATATGCGGGATAGTCTCCTGGCCGTTTTCCTTGAGCGTTTTCGACATGGTCATGAAGAAGCTGGCGAACAGCGGCCCGGAAGCACCGCCTATTGTGGATAGGAGCTTCATGCCGATTTTCTGCAATACCACGTCCGGCGGCAGGGGCGCTAGCACATCCTGCATGGCGACGATGCTGGCACAGCCGCGTTTCATGTTGATGAAATGATCGCCATCGCCGATGTCGCGATCCAGCGACTCCAGCGTCGATTCATTGGCAAGGATGGCCGTATGGATGGCCTGCGCGGCTAATAAAATAAATTCGGTTTTCATACTGGGTTAAACTCTGCCTTATAGAATATGCACCATAGAGTATGCACCGTGCCCGGCTCATGAATAGCAGTCCCACCGATAGCGGTGTTATTCATGGAAAAGGCTGGCAACCGGCATGATGGTTATTAAAGTGCTGGCGCCATTAAAATACCGGCGTAACTAAACTACTAGTGAATCTGTAGATGACATTCAAACACATTACCTCACGTGACAATAGCCTTTTCAAGCAGCTCAAAAAGCTGGCGGATTCTTCGCGTGAACGCCGTAAATCAGGCCAGACCCTGCTGGACGGCGCCCATCTGCTGAATGCCTACGTAGAGACATTCGGTATGCCGGAACTGCTGGTCATTGCGGAAGGCGAGAGCACCGCCGAAGTCGCGCACCTGATACAGCAACTGGCGGATGTGCCCACCGTGATGTTCACCACGCTGATGTTTGCCGAGCTGGTGCCCGTGGCCAGCCCTACCGGCATACTGGCGCTGGTGAAAACCCCGTTGATCGATCCGCCGACTGCATTGGAATTCGTACTTCTGCTGGAGGATATCCAGGACCCCGGCAACCTGGGCAGCATGCTGCGCACAGCTGCCGCTGCCGGCGTGGATGCCGTCTACCTGTCGGCGGGCTGTACCGAGGCATGGTCGCCCAAGGCCTTACGCGGCGGGCAGGGCGCGCAGTTCGTCTTACCGATCGTGGAGGATGCCGACCTGCAGCAATTCACGTCTGAATTCGCCGGTGTGACACTGGCAACTAGCTTGCATGGGGAGCCGTTATATTCCCTAGACCTGACGAACCCTGTCGCCTTTGCGATCGGCAATGAAGGAGCCGGCCTCAGCGATGCGATGCTCAACGCCGCCGCCCATCGCGTGACCATACCGATCAGTGCGCAGGTGGAATCGCTGAATGCCGCGGCGGCAACGGCGATATGCCTGTTCGAGCGCCAACGCCAGGCGACGCTGGCAAAGTCCAGTTGAATAAATTCGGTGCAATCAATCCAATTTGAAATTTGGGCGAAGGAAGCGCATGAAACATCTGCAGGCAGGCTTTAGTGCGATAGAGATGATGGTCGTGGTGGCGATCATCGCTATCCTGGCAATGATCGCCATTCCCTCCAGCATGGATAAGATCATCAAGGAGCAGGTGAATGCGGCCATGCCGCTGGCCGATATCGCCAAAACCCCCATCGCTGCCTCGTGGTCTGCCCTGAAAATTTTGCCGCCAGGCAATAAGGAAGCCGGCTTGCCAGAACCGGAAAAAGTGGTGAGCAATTTCATCAGCGCGCTTGAGGTCAAGGATGGCGTGATCAACATGACCTTCGGCAACAAAGCGCATCCGAACCTCAAGGGGAAAGTGCTGTCGCTCAGGCCTGCCGTGATCGAAGAATCTCAGATAGTGCCGGTAGCCTGGGTATGCGGAAGCGCGAAGGCGCCTGAAAAAATGGTACTCAAAGGCGAAAATAAAACCACGATACCGGAGAACTACCTGCCATTTCTATGCAGGTAGTGATCCGTTGCTATTTAAGCGTAATTAATGCTTGGCCTTGCTGCCAGGCACCACGATTTCGCTGGTGAACAGCTGTTCCGCATCTATCTGGTCGAACACATATTCCTTATTGCAAAAGTCGCAGTGCACGTCGATCTTGCCTTGCTCTTCGATGATGCTGTTCACCTCTTCGACACCCAGCATCTTCAGCATACTGCCGACACTCTTGCGCGAGCAGCTGCAATGGAACTTTACCGCCTGCGGTTCGAACAGCCGCACGTCCTCCTGGTTGAATAGCCGCAGCAACAGGTCTTGTGCCGTCAACCCGAGCAATTCCTCTTTGCGCACCGTTCCTGCCAGGAAACCGGCCCTGGCCCAGGCGTCTGTATCCTGTTCGGGCGCGGCTTCTGGATCGGCCTCAGCTTGCTTATAGGGTTGAGCTTGCTGGTCAGCCTGATCCGGCAGCTTCTGTAACAGCAGGCCGCCCGCCGAGTTTCCATCGCAAGCAAGCCAGATGCGGGTTTCGATCTGCTCCGACCGCTCCATATAGTTCTGCAGGATCTCACTGATGGTATCCCCCTCCAGCGGCACGATGCCCTGGTAGGTCTGCTCACCGTTTTTGGGGTCCAGCGTGATCACGAAATGGCCGTCGCCGACCATGTCGATAAAGTTACCCTCCACCAGTTCGCCTTTCCATTTGGCCGTAGCGCGTAGCTCCAGGCTGGCAGAACATTCCACCACCAGCAAGGTGACTGGTCCCTTGCCCTGGATCTGCAGGACGATGGCACCGTCTTCCAGTTTCAGCGTGGCCGCGAGCAACGCACTGGCCGCCATCAGTTCGCCTAAGGCGTTGCGCAATACCGGCGGGCAATCCTGGTGTTGCAGAGCAAGATTGAACGTGCTTTCCAACTGCACGGTGTTGCCGCGGATGGGGGTGTTATCGAAAATGAAACGGTTTAGTTTGTCTGCTGGCATGGGTTCTAACTTTGCTTAATTGGGTTAAATACAATTGGGTTGAATACTAGAGTGCATTAACTTAAGTGGATGCGAGCTTAAAGCTTAAATGGATACCGCGCTGGCTAAGGCCTCGATATGAGGCTGTCCGTGCTGATTATCAAGCAGGCTGTAATAATTTGAGGGTTCAAGCACTGTTGGTACAGCAATATCCAGCATGTCGGGATAGTCCTTGCTGTAATGCAGGCCGCGGCTTTCGTGGCGTTCCATCGCGCTTCTGACGATCAGCTCGGCGACCTGCAGCAGGTTCCGCAGTTCGATCAGGTCGTTGCTGATACGGAAATTGCTGTAGAACTCGTGGACCTCGTTTTTCAGCAGGTTGATGCGGTGCATGGCGCGGGTCAATCGCTTGTTGGTACGCACGATGCCGACGTAGTTCCACATGAAGCGTCGCAATTCATTCCAGTTGTGGGTGATGATGACCTCCTCATCTGCGTCGGTGACGCGGCTTTCATCCCAGTAGGGCAGTTGCACGGCTGGCGTCGGTGCCTGCTGTAGCATGTCGTCTGCGGCCGCTTTGCCGAACACCATGCATTCCAGTAAGGAGTTGCTGGCCAGGCGGTTGGCGCCATGCAGCCCGGTACATGCCGTCTCGCCGATGGCGTAAAGCCCCGGCAGGTCGGTGCGCCCCATATGGTCGGTCATGATGCCGCCGCAGCTGTAGTGCGCTGCCGGTACCACCGGGATGGGCTCGCTGGTGATGTCGATGCCCAGTTCCATGCAGCGCTGGTAGATCGTGGGGAAATGCGACAGGATGAAATCGGCCGGCTGGTGGGAGATGTCCAGGTAGACGCAATCGATCCCGCGCTTCTTCATCTCGAAGTCGATAGCACGCGCCACGACATCCCTGGGGGCCAGTTCGCCTCGTGCGTCATGTTCCGCCATGAAGGCAGTACCGTCCGGCAATTTCAATATCCCGCCTTCGCCGCGCACCGCTTCGGATATCAGGAAAGATTTCGCCAGCGGATGGTACAGGCAGGTGGGATGGAACTGGATGAATTCCATGTTGGCAACACGGCATCCCGCACGCCATGCCATGGATACTCCGTCGCCGGTCGCTACGTCAGGGTTGGTGGTGTACAGGTACACCTTGCCGGCGCCGCCGGTGGCAAGCGCAGTATGCTGCGCGCCTATGGTCAGCACTTTGCCTGTCGTATTGTCAAGCACGTAGGCACCAAGGCATCGTGCCTTGCTCCTTGCAGCCTGCTTTGCGCTGATCCCAGCCTTGCGGGTAGTGATCAGGTCCACGGCGATATGGTTTTCCAGCAGGGTGATATTGGCATGCTCGCGCACTTTTTCGGCCAGCGTTTTCTGCACGGCCTGGCCGGTGGCATCGGCGGCATGGATGATGCGGCGGTGGCTGTGGCCGCCTTCGCGCGTCAAATGGTAACCGCTGTCATCTTCCTCGCGTGTGAACGGTACGCCTTGTTCGATCAGCCATTCCACGGTTTCACGCGCATGGCTCGCTACCTGCCGCGTCACTTCGGCATCGCACAAGCCTGCCCCGGCGATGAGCGTGTCCTGGATATGCGCTTCGATGGAATCCCCATCGGTGAGTACCGCTGCGATGCCGCCTTGCGCCCAGTTGCTTGAGCCGTCGTTTATACCGCGTTTGCTGACCAGGCAGACTTTCTTATCGGCAGCGATTTTGAGGGCAAGCGTGAGGCCCGCCAGGCCGCTGCCGATAATCAATACATCAAATTGCTGCATACATATCCATGTGCGTGAACTTTAGCCAGTTTAGCGCTGTCTTCTACACTAAGCTAGGGCATGACCATATGCCCGAGACCGAGCAACGCTAGATAATGCGCCAAGTAATGCAGGGAGATGCGTAATGATTAATGCTAAAAAAATCGGTGAATTTTCACGCCTGAC
>JAZKEL010000431.1:0-10544 GCA_040387075.1 Pseudomonadota bacterium | reverse complement strand
GCATGGCCCGGCTGATGGATTGCTCGATATCGATGGCCGGGTAGTGCCCGCTTTCGGCCAGGCTACGGCTTAATACGATATGGCCGTCGAGGATGGCACGGGCAGCATCGGCGATGGGGTCCTGCTGGTCATCGCCCTCGGTCAGTACAGTATAAAAGGCGGTAATGGAGCCTTCGCCGCGTTTGCCGTTTCCGGTACGTTCCACCAGCGCCGGCAACTTGGCGAATACCGAAGGCGGATAGCCCTTGGTAGCCGGCGGTTCGCCGATGGCCAGCGCGATCTCGCGTTGCGCCATGGCATACCGTGTAAGCGAATCCATGATGAGCAGTACATTCTTGCCCTGGTTACGGAAGCTTTCGGCGATGGTCGTGGCGTAGCTCGCGCCCTGCAACCGCATCAGGGCGGGGGCATCGGCAGGCGCCGCCACCACCACCGACCGTGCAAGCCCTTCAGGCCCCAGGATATTCTCGATGAACTCCTTCACTTCACGACCGCGTTCGCCGATGAGGCCGACCACGATGACATCCGCCGTGGTATAGCGTGCCATCATGCCCAGCAATACGCTTTTACCGACGCCAGAACCTGCGAACAGGCCCATACGCTGGCCGCGGCCGACCGTCAGCATACTGTTGATGGCACGTATGCCGACATCCAGCACTTCTTCTATAGGGGCACGCATCAGCGGGTTAAGCGGCCTGGCGCTCAGCGGTGCGCTTTGGCTGGAATCGATGGGGCCCAGTTCATCGAGCGGGTTACCAGCGCCATCGACGACACGGCCAAGCAGGCCCTCGCCGACCGGCAGATGGCGGGCACGGTCTGTCACCCTGCGGCGCGGCGGATTGCCATGGCGCGGTTTCGGTAAGGCTTCGGAGACTTCCAGCGCGAATACCTTGGCGCCCGGCACGATGCCGTCGACACTGCTTTGCGGCATCAGTAATAGACGGTCGCCGTCGAAGCCCACCACCTCGGCCTCCACGCGGCGGCCTTCTGCCATCGGCACAAAACAGGCACTGCCTATCGGCAACGTGATGCCGACGGCTTCCATGATCAGCCCGGTCAGCTTGGTGATGCGGCCGGCGATTTCCAGCGGTTCCACAATGCGCAATATCTCCCTGCAGTCGCGCATGTGATCCTGCCAGCGCTCACTGTGGGTATTCGCTGTTTCTGCATCCGGCAGCGTTGTTGCGTCCAGCTCGGCTGTATCCAGGACGGCCTCACTCATGGCAGCAGCCAGTCATTGGTTTGCGCCAGCGAATCCGAGAGGCGTTTCCAGCGCACTTCATTGCTCGCGTCGATCTGGTTAGCACCGGTTTCCACCAGGCAACCGCCGCGCTCGATATTGTTGTCCTCCTGCACCAGCCATTTCTGGGTGGAAAGCTCTTCGGCCAGGTATTCGCGCAGCAACTGGGCATCGTCATGATTGACCAGTATGCGTGCGGGTTGCTGCACATGCGGCAGGTAATGGATCGCATCGCGTACTACCGGCAACACGACGGCAGCATCTACATTCAGTTTTTGTTTCAGCATGGATTTGGCAATATCCAGGGCCAGGCTCAGCAGGTCATCGGCTATTTTCTCGTCGGACTTTTCCAGGGCTTCACGAAAGGATCCCATCAGCGTGACGAATCGCTGCCGGTCTTCTTCCGCAAACTCACGAGCCTTGGCCATGCCGACCGCAAAGCCTTCCTGCATGCCCTTCGTATAACCTTCTTTGCGTACGGTTTCAAAGATCTGCGCTATCTTCTCCGAAACAATCGCGTCTTCTTTTTTCTTGGCACGGGTATTGGCCATGCTCTGGCCGCCATCGGCAAACGATGACATCTCCCAGCGCTCGTAAGCGGTCTGCTGTTCTTTCGGCATTTCAGACATGCGTTACAGTTCCCCGGTGGCTGGTAGCTATGGCATTGCTGCTATCTATAGCAGCGTTGGTATCGATGGCATTACACATATTGGTCATCCCCGCCCTTACCGCTGAGCATGATCTGGCCTTCGTCGGCAAGACGCCGCACGATCTGCAGGATCTGTTTCTGTTGTGTTTCTACATCGGACAACTTGACCGGGCCCTTGCTTTCCAGGTCTTCCTTCATCATTTCAGCGGCACGCGTGGACATGTTCTTGAATATCTTCTCGCGCATCTCTTCGGTAGTACCCTTGAGCGCGATGATGAGGGTTTCGGATTGCACTTCGCGCAACATCACCTGGATACCCTTATCGTCGATGTCCATGATGTTATCGAACACGAACATTTCGTCCATGATCTGCTGCGCCATGTCGTCGTCGTAACTCTTCAGGCCTTCCATCACGGCCGCTTCATTGTCGCCGCTCATGTAGTTCATGATATTGGCCGCCACCTTGATACCGCCCATGTTCTGTTTCTTGATATTTTCGTTGCCGGTCAGCAGCTTGGTCATTACTTCGTTGAGTTCGCGCAGGGCGATGGGCTTGACGCCATCCAGCGTGGCGATGCGCAGCATCACGTCCTGGCGCAGGCGATCGGTAAAATGTCCGATGATCTCGGAGGCCTGTTCAGGCTCCAGGTGCACCAGTATGGTGGCGATGATCTGCGGGTGTTCATTCTTGATGAATTCCGCGACGGTGCCGGCATCCATCCACTTGAGGCTTTCGATGCCGCTGGCATCGCGCGTCTGCAGGATACGGTTGAGCAAGCTGGAAGCCTTGTCATCGCCCAGCGCCTTGGTCAGCACGGAACGGATGTATTCGTCGGAATCCAGGCCCAGCGAACTGCTCTGGGCGGCTTCGGTGAGGAACTCGCTGAGCACGACATCCACCTGCTCACGTCCCACCGATTTCATGCCGGCCATGGCCGTACCCAGCTTCTGCACTTCTTTAGGATTGAGAAACTTCATCACTTCCGCCGCTTCGTCTTCCCCCAGCGCAAGCATCAGGATGGCACTTCTCATTACACCGGCATCGCTCATACTATCTACCCGTTCCCATTAGTCCAGTTAGTGACAATACTTGCCACCATCCTGGGGTTGTCTTTGGCGATCTGCTTGGCAGCATCCAGGCTCTGGTCATACGCGCTGGTGCCCATCTTGGGGCCTTCCAGCAGCACGGCATTCGATTCCCCGCTCAGGTTGACCACCGTATCGCCTGGTGGCGGTAACTGTGCCGGCACTTCCGGGTTCACCAGTTTCCGGAACATCGGCTTCACCAGTTTGGAATACAGCATGAACAGCACGACCAGGCCTACGGCAAAACGCAAGGCATCCTTTGCATATTCGATTATTTCCGGGTTCTTCCAAAATGGCAGCTCCGGTAGTACTTCAGTGGGCCCGACTGCAAACGAACTGTTCACCACAGTCAGCGAATCGCCGCGTTCCTTATTGAACCCCATGGCCTGCATCGCCAGATCGTTGATCTGTGTCTTCTCGGCATCGGTCAGGGGGCGATAAGTAATATTACCCTTCTTGTCCACCACCTGCATATTGTTTACCACCACAGCCACATTCAGGCGCTTGATGCCGCCCATCGATTGCTGCACGTAGCGTATGGTTTTATCCACTTCGTAATTGGTCGTGGTGTTTTTCTGTGAGTTGATCGGCTCTGCAGGCACTGGTGGCGTTGTGGCCGCTGTAGCGCCATTGGCCCCGGGTGCAGCACCATTGGCGCCGGCAGCGGCATTGGCCGGTGGCGGGGTATTGAGTGGGGCAGTGGCGCCGGCAGGAGGCTGGTTGGAGAGTGCGCCCGGCACACCGCCGTTGGCGTCTGCGAATGTCTTGGACTCATTGTTCTGCAGGCTGCGGATCGTGATGTCTTCCGGTTTCTGGTTAGGCTTGTAGGTTTCTGCGGCCTGTTCCAGTGTCGAGAAATCGATTTCGGCACTGGCTTCGGCACGTACGTTCTTGGCGCCGACGATAGGCGTGATGATGGATTCGACGCGCTTGACGATGCTCATCTGCATCTCTTCAATGTATTTGAGCTGGCTAGGATCCAGGTTATTGGCCCCATTCTTCTTGCTGGTATCCGACAACAGGTTGCCGTTCTGGTCGACCACGGTGACATTGCCTACCGGCAGGTCGGGGATGCTGCTCGCCACTAAATGCACAACCGCGCTGACCTGCTGCTGGTCGAGCGTACGGCCTGCGCGAAGGTTGAGCAATACCGAGGCCGTGGGCTTTTGCTGGTCACGCACGAATACGGACGCTTTCGGCATGGCCAGGTGGATACGTGCGACTTCGACTGCCCCGATAGACTGGATGGTACGCTCCAGTTCACCTTCCAGGGCACGCTGGAAATTGACCTGTTCCACAAACTGGGATACGCCGAATTTCTGGTTCTCCAGCAACTCGAAACCGATATTGCCGCCTTTGGGAAGCCCGTCGGAAGCCAGTTTCAGGCGTGCTTCATGCACTTGTGCCGCAGGCACCAGGATGGCGGTGCCGCTATCGGAGAATTTATAGGGCACATTCATCTTTTCCAGCGCGGCAACGATGGAACCGCCGTCTTTGTCAGAGTAATTGGAGAACAGCACGCGATAATCGGGGCGCTGGCTCCACAGCCAGAACACCACCATGATGGCGATCACTGCGGCCAGGCCGGCCACCAGCATCAGCTTGTTGCCGAGCTGCGCCATCATGCCGTTACCGCCGACTGCACTACCATTCAATACGTCTGCTGCCATATCCATCTCCAGTTATGCGTGCAGTCCCGGTTGCTTGCCGTGATCGACCAAATCGTTCGGGTACTACAAATCACTTATTGGATACCATTATGCGGATGCCCGTCATTTTCAAAGTTAGGAATAGAGCAATTTTCATCGCCTTATTTCAATGCTCGCAAATCCGGCGGAATGATAAATTGGTAGCGTACAGTGAACCTGCAAGCAGGAAGTTGACCAGGCCAAGTTGGCATGGGCCGGCTAGTGCAAGACAACTGAATATAGGCATGACAGGAGGCAAAACGTGATTACAGGCGGAATTGGTGCAGACAGGATAGAGTCCATGCTGGCGCAGCTGAAAGCGGCTGCGCAACGGCCTGGCACGGAAAACTCCGGTGCAGGTTCAGTCGCCGGACTGGGCAATGCCGTAGGGTTGCAGAGGAACATGGGGGTAGAGAAAAGCCAGGGTGCGGCCAAGGTGGATTTCTCCGATGCACTGAAAGCTTCCCTCGACAGTGTCAATAAGGCGCAGTCGGAAGCGCAAACACTGGGCAAGAATTTCGCACTGGGCGATGACAGCGTCAGCCTGTCTGACGTGATGATCGCCGGCCAGAAAGCCAGCATCTCATTCCAGGCCACGGTGCAGGTACGCAATAAACTGGTGTCCGCCTACCAGGACATCATGAACATGCAGGTATAGCAACTGCCACGCCTTACGCAGCGGCCTTAAAGCACCTGCTGCAATTCTTCGTTTACGGCCTTCTCACCGGCCCTCTCTTCTTCCAGCCGATACAACCACGCCAGTATTTCCGCTATCGCCTGATAGAGGGCAGGCGGAATATGATCGTCCAGATCGACCTGCATGAGCAATGCCACCAGGTCTTTCGATTCATGCACGAATACATTGTGCTCTTTGGCACGCGCGATGATCTGCTCGGCGATCAGGCCGCGGCCTTTCGCCACTACCCTTGGCGCATAGTCGCCGGTTTCATACGCCAGTGCGATGGCTTCCTTATTCGGATTCGGCCTGGGGGATATGGTTTCGGCATCGATAGTGACCGGATCCGGGCGTGAATATAGCTTACTCATGCCAGCCACCGTTAACCTGCCCAATCAACACTGACAGCCTAATCATCCCTGGCCACCGTCAGTCCATCGAGTACTTGGCCGTTCTTTTCCATGGCATTCACCAGTGCCGGGCTTTGCTGCCTGAGCGTATTCACCGCCTGTGGTTCGTGTGCAAGGATATTGATGCGCAGGCGCCCATCGGCAAAGTGCAGTTTAGCCGTTACCTTTCCCAGGTTGGGCATGTGCAGGGTAAGCTCACTGACCAAAGGCTGTTCGCCAGACTGCGCATCCGAAAACAAGGATGCCTGCTGGCGGCTGGAATCCTGCTGGCGGGAAACATCCCAGTCCATATGCTGGCCAGGCCATACTTCGCCATGCCATGACATGCGCTGGTTTTCCAGGATATTCAGTTGCTGGGCAAGCAGTAAGGGCACAGAGGCGTTAGCCTGGGGCATGTTCTGGCTCACTGCCTGGCTCATGGCTTGGTTTTGGCTGGCAGCCTGGTTTATGGATTGGGCCTGGTTCTGCGGCTCCTGCATAATGGCTGAGATGGAGCGCTGACCTTTTACCATATCGCCGAGGTGCGATTCGTAGAATAAGCCGCTGCTGCTGATTGCATGCCTGAGATCCTGCGCAAGCAATTGGGGATTCTGGGGCGTCATGCTGACTATCGAAGTGGCTTCGAACCGGCTCGGCACACCTGCCAGCTCTGCCTGTTGCAGGTATTTACCTAGCAAGTTCGCACCGACACTCAGACTTAGGGTGCTTTCAGATGAAGTTGCATTCTGGGAAAGCAGGAAGGTGGGGACCGGGCTATCCTGTATATACTTCAACACCAGGGTTTGGCCGACCTGGGCGGCGTTGCCCAGGTTCATCTTGAGCAGGGCACCGTCGACTTTGACATTGAACGAGGTGTCGTCCACCCTCGACATGACGCGGGCAAAATATTCCTGCCCCCTGGTGAACTGCACCGCCCTGAAATCCAGCTCCTGTGCCGCATCGCCTATGGCTGCCACAGCCAGTACCGGCATGATCTTGCCTACCGGGTTAATGCCTGTGGTGTCGGGGGTTCTGAATATCATGACGCGCTTAAGTCCTCAATGCTGGTGAATATCCTCTTTAAGAATTGATGCTAAGTACTGATTCGCCAGTTAGTGCAGGTTCGCGCATATGCCCAGGCATGGCTGAAATGCCATCCCGAGCTTGATGCGATGCGTGGGCAGCGCATGACTGGCTCTTACCTATTTATTGCCCGTAGGTACGGTTCAGTTTCTTTTCCGTCTGGTTGCTGTTCATCATGGAGCTCAGCTTGGCCATCCAGGGCGACACCAGCGTACGGATTTCCTTATCGTCCGCCAGTATCTGCTTGATGCTGGCCACTTTGCGCTCACGTGCATCGCTATTCAATGTCACTGACACTTCCAGCACCTTCAACTGCTCTACGTACTCTGCACAACTGCTTTCAAGGTCGGCAAGCCTGTCCCATTCCTGCTGCCTGGCAGCCGCGAGCATTTGCTTGGTTACCTTGGCGACCTCTTCGTACAGTGCGATTGTATTATGGTGTTCCATGCCTGGCCTTATTGGTTATTGATACTGGATAATGGAAACTTAAACTCTTTCAATCAGTTGCATCACTGGTGGATGCTGGCTGCCATCGGTTTGCTACCTATTGCCTCCCATGCCCCCTTTAGGTCCTGCAACAGCTTGATTACCTCACGGATGGGTTCCGTCTGGTTCTTGATATTGGCGATATAAAGCCTGTCGCTCATGTACGCATACAAGGCATCCAGGCTTAAGGCGATCTCTCCACCGCTTTTTTTATCGAGGCTAAGGCGGAGCCCGCTTTCAATGATGGTGATGGCTTTGGATATCGACGCGCTTTTGTTCCCGATATCCTGGTTATTCATATAGCTAATGGCCGTATTGCAGGAAGAAATGGCACCCTCGTACAGCATGATGATCAGCGTGTGCGGATTCGCCGCTACGACGCCGGTCTCCAGGCCCACTCTGGAGTATTCGTTTACACCGCTATGACTAAATCCAAACATATCCGCTACCTTTCATATTAAAGCTGGTGGGCATTACTTATTTATTGGCGTTGATAGCCGCTATTTGCTGCGTCAGATACGTACTTGTCGACGACATGCTCGAGATGAGTGTCTCTAACTTGTTGAACTGCGCACGGTAGCGTGCCTCTACCGCCGTCAGCCTTGTTGATATAGCGTCCGACTGCTTGTCTATATTCTTGATGGAGGTGTTGATGCCGTCAGTACGGGCGGCCAGTATGCCGTCATCACTCAACAGGCTGGTCAACAATGTATTGAGCTTGGATGCATACCCAACGCTGTATGTGATAGTGCCGCGGCTGCCAGTAGCACCGCCATTCACTTCTATCCGTAAGCCCGCGCTGGCATCGCCGATTGCACCTGTCAGGGTAGTGTTGGCGCCCGTGCCCGCTACGCCATTGATCGTACCTGCGGTATTCGTCGAATCCGAACCGATCTGGCTGATGTTAATAGCGTAAGTCCCGGCCTGTGTGCTGGAGGTGCTGCCGGAAAAACTGATTTGCGGGTCGGTAGTAGTGGCACTGCTGGTAAACAATTTCGCGATATCACCGAAATTATCGGCAATGCTTTTATCCAACTTGGTGGCATCCAGTCCCAGGGTTCCGTCTGCCTTGAATCCGACGCCGATCTGGCTCAGCGAGGTGATGGATCCCGTAGTTCCGATCACCGATGTCAGCACCGATTTGATCTGGCTGGTGACAGAACGTGCGGTCGCATCGCCCAGCAACGGGCCATTGGCGGCTGAATTAGGGGCACTGTAATTAGTGAGGCTGCGTAATTTGGTGTTCAGGGTATTGTATGCATCGACAAATGCCGTAACGGAAGCTTTCACGGAAGCCTCATCGCGTGCAACGTCCAAGCTGACTGCGCTACCGCCGCTGTCCTTAAGCAGGTTGAACGTGACGCCATCGATGGCATCGCTTACCGTATTGCTGGACTTGACAATGTCGATGCCGTCAATATTGAGCTTGGCATTCTTGGCCACCTGCTTTTGCGTCATGTTGTTGCCTGCGCCAGCAGTAGCCGTTGGGTCGTATGCGAGTTGCGACAGCCCTGCGGCATCCAGGTTGTTGCCGTCGCTGTCGGTCGTTGTAATCTTCAGGCTGTTCACTTCGCCGGTGTCTTTGGATGTGATCACCAGGCGGTTAGTCGTACCATCGTTCACGATGGCCGCTGTGACGCCCGCACCTGAAGCATTGATGGCATCCCGCACACCTGCCAGCGTATTGTTTGCACTGGAAATGGTGATATTGGTCGGCGTCTTATCTGCATTCGCCGTGAATGTATTCCCGGTCGAATCATAGGTGCCGAAGGCGATCGTCATGGTGCCTGTGCCGACCACGTCGTATGCACTGCCGAAGCCTGCCGTTGCAATCTTTTGTGCCTGGGCAAGCTGGCTCACCGTCACCGCATAATTGCCCACAGTGGCACTGCCGCTGGCAGTGGCCGTAAACACGGATGGATCACCGGATTTGACGGTCTGGGCATTGAATTTAGATGCAGTAGAGAGATTATTGACGGCGGTTTGGAACGTGGATAATGCACTTTTCAGGGTGCCATAAGCAGAAATTTTTGACTGGTACGTCGTTTTTTGCGTCGCTAATGCAGTCAATGGTTTCTTTTCAACATTCATCAAGCTCGTGACGATAGCGTCCACGTCGAGCCCGGATGCGAGACCTACAGAAGTTGAAATGCCCATGTGAATATCCTTTTAAAACATCTGCTGCGATTTAGCTGAACTTACATCTAGTTAAACCAGCAGCTAGTTAAACCAGCTATTTAAATTAAGCTGTCTGCCTTATTACCAATCCTTGTAACTTGTCCAGTGTCCTGGAGATCGCCAGCACCTCCTCATTCGGGATCTGCCGTAATACCTGGCGCGTTGCAGTGTCCACTACTTTCACTACCATCCGGTCCAATTCGCTATCCATGGAGAACTCGATCGTCTGCATGGTGGGCGCGATAAACTTATTCAATTTCTCAACCGCAGCATCCAGCGCTTCCTTGCTGATCGGCTGTGCAGGTTTATCCGCAGCACTGGCAGCACCTGAAGTACCCGGCAAATTCGCAGGTGCTACTAACGGCTTTTGGCCGCTGGCAATTTTTTGCACAGCAGCCAGCGGCTTACTACCATAAGCATCCAAAGAGGGATTCAACATGATTCAACTCCTTTACAAAAACCCACAGGATTACGTTTATCCTGTGGGGTTCAGCTTTACTTGCTTACGAATTAACCTCTTAGCAGTGTCAACACACTGTTAGGCAGGGAATTCGCCTGGGCTAACATGGCGGTACCGGCTTGTTGCAGGATCTGGCCGCGTGTCAGGTTAGCAGTTTCAGTGGCGAAGTCAGCATCCATGATGCGGGACTTAGCAGCTGTCTGCGACTCGATATTCACTTGCAGTTGGCCGATAACAGCTTCGAAACGGTTTTGTACAGCACCCAATGTAGCGCGTGTTGTATTGACTGCAGTCAGTTGGCCGTCGATTTCAGTGATCGCTGCAGTAGCAGCAGTATCGCTGGTCAATGCGCCGGTGATAGCGGCCGATGCAGTCACTGAAGCAACGCTAATTACGTCAGTAGTATTGGCACCTACCTGGAATGTGTTTGCAGTACCGAATACGTTAGTGCCGTTAAAGGTAGTCGATGTACCTACACGTGCAATTTCAGCCTTCAGTTGTTGGAATTCAGCATCCAGGTTTGCACGGTCGGTTGTTGTGTTAGTACCGTTGGCAGATTGCACTGCCAGTTCACGCATACGTTGCAGTGAATCTGTTTGTTTTGACAAG
>JAZKEL010000430.1:0-1852 GCA_040387075.1 Pseudomonadota bacterium | reverse complement strand
GTGGTCGGCGTGCCGCTGCCGATGATCAGCTACGGCGGCACATCGCTAGTGACGCTGCTGCTGGGTTTTGGTATCTTGATGAGCATCCACACGCATAAAAAACTGGTGACTTCATAAGGCGCATGATGAGACTGAACCGCATCGTATTGATTTTTTTCCTGGGACTGAGCTTAAGTCTGATCCTGGCAGGCTGCGGCGGCCGGAACGTCAAAAACGGCCCTGATAGCAACGGCGCAAAGGCATCCTCTGCCAGCGGTTCCAACCCGGCGGCAAGCGGCACCAAGCGCGGCGGTTATTACCTGGATGACGGCCCTGGCGACAACCCGCCTGCCGATATCGACAGCATTCCCGATGCCGTACCCCGTCCCGAAGCGTTGTATGCCCGCGCCAGCCGCCCCTACAGTGCGCTGGGCCAGCGCTATACACCCATGGCGGCGTATGCGCCCTACAAGCAACGGGGCATCGCCTCCTGGTACGGCAAGCGCTACCACGGGCAGAAAACATCGGCCGGCGAGATCTACGATATGTACGGCATGTCGGGCGCCCATACCATCCTGCCCCTGCCGAGCTATGCACGTGTCACCAACCCTGAGAACGGCCGTTCGGTGATCGTGCGCATCAACGACCGCGGCCCTTTCCACAGCGACCGCCTGATCGACCTGTCGTATGCGGCAGCGTATAAATTGCGCATCATCGGCAAAGGCAGCAGCCTGGTCGAAGTGGAGGCCATCGACACCCGTCCCGGCGCCAAACCTTCAGTGGCGACGCCTATGCCAACCGCTGCAGCTCAAACCAGCCCTCTATCCAACCAGGTTCCTAACCAGGCATCCAGCCAGCCTGTGGTTACACCGGCAAATGAAAGCATCCAGCCTGCAGCAGTCACCAGCGATACGCCGGCCAACGCTCCCGGCATGTATGTCCAGGTCGGCGCATTCAAGAACCAGGACAATGCCGAACTGCTCAGCAACAAGCTGCGCGCGCAGAAGCTGGTAGAAAATAGCCCCGTTAATAGCTGGTATAATGAGGGCATTTACCGGGTGCGCATCGGCCCCTACAGCAGTCGTGCCGATGCTGAAAGCACCGCCGCCAGGATAAAACAGGCGCTTAAGGTGAACACCTACATCATTGTTTTACCCTGAGTTCGTATAGACACGCACTACCAGCCCTTGCACCAGGGTCGTACGGCCTTCAAGCCGGCGGCCAAATTTTCAACGTTCGTTTTTTCAACATAAGCCTTTTTACATCCATGCATAAACTGTCCGCACTATTTTCATCCTTTATTCTCTCGATCACGGCCTTATCGATCCAGGCCGCCGACATTCCGCCGCCCCCCTCGCTGGCAGTCAAAGCCTACGTACTGCGCGATTTCAACAGCAACGAGATCGTCGCCCAGCAAGGCGGTACCGACCGTGTGGAGCCCGCTTCGCTAACCAAGCTGATGACGGCTTACCTGTCGTTTAAAGCCATCAAGATGGGCCACCTGCAATTGACGCAGACCCTGCCGGTGAGTGTCAAAGCGGGGAAAGTGGAAGGCTCCAAGATGTTCGTCGAGCCCAACAAGCCAGTCACGGTGGATGAGTTGCTGCACGGCATGATCATCCAGTCCGGTAACGATGCGTCGATCGCACTGGCGGAAGGCATCGCCGTCACGGAAGAGGCCTTTGCCGACCTGATGAACAAGGAAGCCGCACGCCTGGGCATGAAGAACACGCACTACATGAATGCCACTGGTTTGCCCGACCTGCAGCACTACACCACGGCGTTCGATCTTTCCATCCTGGCGTCTTCACTGGTGCGCGATTTCCCGGAAGAGTACAAGCGCCTGTACGCCAACAAGGAATACACCTACAAC
>JAZKEL010000429.1:0-1896 GCA_040387075.1 Pseudomonadota bacterium | reverse complement strand
CGACCTTGCCCCACACATTCACCACCTTCTGCCAGTCGGCCTTGCGGCTGGACAAACTGGATGGGCTGACGGTCAGCACGTCGTAGATCAGGCCAGGTTCGTCTGCAGAGGTATAGATGGGCTTGGCACCGGGCACGCGCATCATGGCTTCGCCGGAATTAGGCTGCCAGGCACCGATGGCTGCGAGGTCGCCGGAGGCCAGCGCCTGTGCAGTTTCATTGGTCTTGGTATTGACGATGGTGAGGTCGGATTCTTTAAGTCCCGCTTTTTGCAGGCCGTTCAGCAGCAATAGATGCTCAACCAGGCCGACTTCCAGGCCGACTTTCTTGCCTTTGAGGTCTTTCAGGCTTTTGATGCCGGGCTTGCCGACGATCATGTCGTTGCCGTTGGAGTAATCCGTCACGATGATCATGACGTTCTTGGCACCGCCTGCACCGGTCACCAGCGCATCGCCGTTGGTCACGGTCACTGCGTCGATCTTGCCTGCGGCAAACGCATCCATGGAGGCGGAATAATCGAACCAGTCGAACTTGACGTCGACGCCGGCTTCCTTGAACCAGCCTTTCTCGATGGCCACTTGCCATGCTACCCAGCCCGGCCAGTCGCTATAGCCGATCTTGAGTGGGGCAGCTGCTTCGGATAAGCCGGTAAAAAGTAAGGTACTGGCTAATGCTGTAGTGAGGGATAAACGCTTGAAGAAACTTGTACAGTTTGAGTGCATGGCTGGCTCCTAGGTTGGTAAAAGTCGAGAAGGCGGCATTTAAAAAACGCGTCCTCCCGGGCTTTTATCCCTCCGTGTAGCCAACTGCTTATGGCCGACAGCTCTCGGACCAGACACTCTCAGGCACTAAATAAATCAGCCACATGAGAGCCGGAACCCTAGCCATCTTTTCGATACTGTAGCGGTTGAATATCAAATACGCAAACCGCTTTCTCGCTTGTATCAGTAAAAGCAATCTGCATGCCATCATTTTTTCAGGAACTGAAGTTTCAGTAAATCAACGGCTTAGATATTCCATGCATAGTTTACGACGGCATGTCTTACCGTGAGCGCACATGCGCAGTGCAGGCTAGTTCAAATACGTGCGCAACGCACACATCACTTTCTTAGATGCCCGTAAGTCGGTTAAAACAATTACATTCGATTTCAGTCATGCAAAACTCGCCATAAAATCAAAGTGTTGTCGCTGATGCGAGTTTACGCCAGAATACGCGGGTTGCCGTATGGCAATCCACATAACGAAAAGGATGCACATGAAATCCAACAGCAAGACAGCACTCATCATCGCTATATCCCTGGCAGGGCTGGCGTTGCATGCCCATGCAGAACCTGCGGATATCAATCCCAATGAACTCAGGGGTACCAAAAGCGGGGCTAACTTCATGACAGGCGGCATCGGCCGTGAAGAAGTCGAGGCGATGCGGCGGGTAGCCAAACAATATCCGCTCCAGGTACTGCTGTCAGAAGGCCGCCATGGCACGGCCTTGACCGATGTAGCGGTCAATATCACCGACAGCGCAGGCAATATTGTTTTCAAGATACAGCATGCCGGCCCGCTGCTTTACGTAAAACTGCCAGCCGGCGACTATAAGGTGAGTGGCAATTACAACGGTCTGAAACAGGCACAGAAAATTACGCTGGCAACCGACGTAAAATCGCAAAAGGTTTACCTGAACTGGGCAGGACTTCCGGAAAATGAAATACCGGAAGAGTGAAATATCTGGAGAATGAAATAACCGGAGAATAAGCTGAAGCTGCCATAACGAAGCCGCTAAAACAAAAAGCACTGCAGGATTAACCTGCAGTGCTTTTTTATTCCACCTACTTACTACTCAATAAGTTTAGTTAGGCGCCTGGCGTAATTTCTCGGTATTGGATTTGCCCGATGCGCTCAT
>JAZKEL010000428.1:4502-7568 GCA_040387075.1 Pseudomonadota bacterium | reverse complement strand
CGATGGCGGTCGCTGCATTGCTGCTGGCCATGTCGATTGCAAGCTGGTACCTGATTATCACCAAGTTTTACCAAAGCATACGGCTACGTAATGCCTCTAATGCATTCAATGCCAAGTTCTGGCAGGCCTCTAGCCTGGAATCCGCCATGCGCGGTGAAGACCAATCCACGCCATTAGCGCGCCTTGCCGCGCAAGCCATCGAGGCAGCCCAGCATCACCAGAAACACGCCACAAAGCAACTGGCCGATGCCTGCAGCCAGGATGAGTTCATTGCCCGCAGTATGCGCCGCAGCATAAGCCAGGAAGGTGCGCAGATCGAGCATGGCCTGACAGTGCTGGCTTCGGTCGGCAGCGTTTCCCCATTCGTCGGATTATTCGGCACGGTATGGGGCATTTACCACGCGCTGGCCAGCATCAGCATGAGTGGCCAGGCTACCCTTGATAAGGTAGCTGGCCCTGTCGGCGAAGCACTCATCATGACGGCGTTAGGCCTGGCGGTGGCGATACCTGCCGTGCTCGCTTATAACTCCCTTGTGCGCAATAACCGTGTGCTGATGAACCTGCTGGAAAACTTTGCACATGACCTGCATACGCTGCTGACCACAGGCGAGGCATTGCCGACTAACCCAGGCAGCAAGCGTACCACCAAGGCAAATATCAAAAGCCAGGCCCACCTGAAAGAGGTTACGGCATGATAGGTTCAGGCAATGGCTTCAGTTCCGGCAGCCACAGTGCACCCATGGCGGAGATCAATACCACGCCGCTGGTGGACGTGATGCTGGTGTTGCTGGTGATCTTTATCATCACCGCGCCTTTGTTGACACATGCCGTCAAGATCGATCTGCCGCAGGCAAGCAGCCAGCCGCTGCCAGAAAAGCCGGAAGTCATCACCATTTCCATTGACGGCACAGGCAAAACCTACTGGAACGATGGCCCGATTGTGCCCGGTGAACTGAAAGCGCGACTGGATACAGCGGCCGCAACCAAACCACAACCTGAACTGCAGATTCGCGCAGACAAGGAAACGCGATACCAGGTGCTGGCAGAAATAATGGCAGATGCACAAAATGCTGGCATCCAGAAACTGGGATTCATCAGCACGCCTAAATGATCCAAAGTACGTCCGTAAAAAATGCATCATAAAAAAAGCCCGTTAATGCGGGCTTTTTTTATGATGCGCGGGGCTTCCATTAAAAACACTGATGTAATTGAATTTATTCAACTAATTTGGTGGATATTTTACCTGGTTATAGGTTTTTTGAACCCGATTGTATAGGCACGGTCAGGATAATCGGCTGTACTATTTCATCCGCTTTCAATAAAGTAGTGCTTAACTGTTGCATTAAAAACAATACGCCCACAAGGCAATGCATCAGGTCTGCTTATTGCTTCAATTAAGTCAGTAATTCTTAACGCATGCAGTGATAGATTTCCCAGCAAACATTCCTGCCGTATCGCTGTAATTGACATTGAAAGAAGCTTCCATGACCAAACCTAAATCAGCAAAAGCAACTGTTTCCTCTGTCATTTCCGAAAAAATGCCGATTACCAAGGCATTGAACAACCACCTGGTGTTCTCCCAGTTCAAGACGCCGGTTGTCGCGACTCCCCGCGATTGGTATGCCAGCACTGCACATACCGTACGCGACCATGTCATTGAGCGCTGGATCAATACGGTAGAGGCTTACCTTGAGCAGGATCCCAAACGCGTTTACTACCTCTCGCTGGAATTCCTGATAGGGCGCATGTTATCGAATGCAGCACTTAACCTGGGCATTGAGAAGGAGTTGAGCGACGGCTTGTCCGAGTTAGGCCATGAGTTGGAAAATGTGGTGGAAATGGAAACGGATGCAGCGTTGGGAAACGGCGGGCTTGGACGGCTTGCAGCGTGCTTCCTGGACTCCATGGCAACGATGGATATTCCGGGCACCGGCTACGGCATACGCTATGAATACGGCATGTTCCGCCAGGCCATCGTCAAAGGTCAGCAGATCGAAAATCCGGATAACTGGTTGCGCTACGGCAATATCTGGGAGTTCCAGCGCCCCGAAACGACCTACAACATCGGTTTTTTCGGCAGCGTGGTCGAGTTCCCCACCGAACATGGCATCGAGTACCACTGGGTAGATGCCGAACAGGTAGTAGCCATGGCCTACGATGTGCCTATCCCCGGCTATGGCACCGATACCGTCAATAACCTGCGCCTGTGGTCGGCGAAAGCTACCAAGGAATTCGACCTGCGCCACTTCAATGACGGCAATTACGAAAAAGCAGTGGAAGAGCGCAACGGTACCGAAAGCATCTCCAAAGTGCTGTACCCGAACGATACCTCGGCATCCGGCCGCGAGCTGCGACTCAAGCAACAGTATTTCTTCGTCTCTGCCTCCATCCAGGATATTTTGCGGCGCTTCCTGATGAAGCACGATGACTGGAACAAGATCTCCGACATGATCGCTATCCAGCTCAATGACACACATCCGTCGATCGCGGTCGCCGAGATGATGTTCCAGCTGGTGGATGTACACAGGCTTAAATGGGAATTTGCCTGGGAACAGGTGGTCAAGATTTTCGCCTACACCAATCACACCCTGATGCCCGAAGCGCTGGAGACCTGGAGCGTGGAACTGTTCGAGCGTCTGTTGCCCCGTCACTTGGGTATCATCTACAAGATCAATTTCGAATTCCTGGAGATGGTCAACCACCGTTTCCCAGGCGATACCGATTTGCTGAGTCGTGTGTCCATCATCGACGAAACGCATGGCCGTCGTGTGCGTATGGCGCATCTCGCGGTCGTCGGTAGCCATACGGTGAACGGCGTGGCTGCATTGCATAGCGAACTGTTGAAAACCACGCTGTTTGCAGATTTCAACCGCATCTATCCCGGCAAGTTCATCAACGTCACCAATGGCATCACTCCGCGTCGCTGGCTCAACCAGTGCAATCCCGGTCTGACCAGCCTGATCTCCAAAGTCATCGGCGATGAGTTCCATAAAGACCTGGGCAAGCTCATCAAGCTGACGCCATTGGCAGACGATGCAGATTTCCGTAAGGCTTTCCGCGACGTGA
>JAZKEL010000428.1:0-4460 GCA_040387075.1 Pseudomonadota bacterium | reverse complement strand
TCCAGACAGCTTGTTCGACGTACAGATCAAACGCATCCACGAATACAAGCGGCAGTTGCTTAACCTGTTGCACGTGATCACCTTGTACAACCGTATCCGCCATGGCCAGGCTCCGGATGTGACGCCGCGGACCGTTATATTCGGCGGCAAGGCAGCGCCAGGCTACTGGATGGCGAAACTGATCATCCGCCTGATCAACGACGTGGCCGCGATCGTGAATAACGACCCCGCTGTCGGCGATAAGTTGAAAGTGGTGTTCTACCCGAATTACGAAGTGTCTGCGGCTGAACTGTTATTTCCGGGCAGCGATCTTTCCGAGCAGATCTCGACAGCGGGTACCGAAGCTTCTGGCACCGGCAACATGAAAATGGCATTGAACGGGGCGCTTACCATCGGCACGCTGGATGGTGCGAATGTGGAGATCAAGGAAGAAGTCGGCGACGACAATATCTTTATCTTCGGCCTGACAACGCCCGAAGTCGCCGAACTCAAGACCAGCGGCTATAACCCGTGGGATTTCTACCATGGCAATGCCGAGTTGCGCGAAGTATTGGACATGATCGCAAACGGCTATTTCTCCGCCGGCGATCCCGGGCGGTACAGCGCTATTTTCGACACTCTCCTGCATAAGGGCGATAACTACCTGCTGCTGGCGGACTATGCCAGCTACATAGAGACGCAAGATGCAGTGGGCAAGCTTTACCAGAACCAGGAGGAATGGACTCGCCATGCCGTCCTGAATGTGGCCCGCGTCGGCAAATTCTCCAGCGACCGTACCATCGGCGAATATGCGAAAAATATCTGGCATGTGAAGTCTGCCAATCGCTAGAGCTTAAGTGTTGGTATTACATGAAGTGGCCTGTATTGGGCATGATATGCTGTCCAATACAGGTCACATTCATTTGGGAGATGCACATGCGCAGCGTATTCACAGCAGTCTTATTTACCTTATCTGCAAGCCTGGCGTTACAAAGCCATGCCGCCGACATCAGCGATATCAGCAATTCGGAAGCCACCAGTGGGCTTAAGGAGGCATTGATCGTCGGTGCTGGCAAGGCCATCAACAGTCTCGGTTCCACCGATGGTTTCTTTGGAAACCCCCTGGTCAAGATTCCGTTGCCGGACGGCATGCAGAAAGCCGAGAAAGCCATGCGCATGTTCGGCATGGGCAAGCAGGCGGATGACCTGGTATTGAAAATGAACCGCGCAGCCGAGCTGGCGGTGCCAGAAGCCAAAACCCTGCTGGTCAATGCCGTCAAGAAAATGAGTGTGAAGGACGCAAAAGACATTCTCACCGGCGGTGAGGATGCCGCCACCCAGTATTTCAAGACAGCTACTTCCGGCCCCATGGCCGAGAAGTTTTTACCCATCGTCAAGAAAGCCACTGAAAACGTCCAGCTGGCGCAGCAGTACAACAAATATGCCGAGATGGGCAGCAAGTATGGCCTCGTGAAAAAAGAGCAGGCCAATGTCGAGCAGTATGTCACCCAAAAAACGCTGGATGGTGTTTACCTGATGATGGCGGAAGAAGAAAAAGGCATCCGTCGCGATCCTATGGGCCAAGCCAGCAGCATTTTGAAAAAGGTTTTCGGTTCTCTATAAGCCGGGTGTGGATACAGCTTGCCTGGCTTTAAGGCGGCGAATGGCCATGCACACGACATCTTTTTCCGAGAAGCCTGGCACAGTATTTTTCTAAAAGATGGACTGGTTTTCGGGTAAAATTGCAGGCTTCCAGTCCAGCCATCCAAGTCCATTATGCTTCGTATCCGCGGCAGTGCAGCGCTTTCCCCGTTTCGCCTTGATAAAATCCTCGCCTCGCTAAAAACAGCGGCGCCCCGCATCTCGCATGTGTATGCGGAATTCTGGCACTTTGTATGGGCGGAGCCTGAACTGGTGTCAGGGCAAAAAGAAGTACTGGAACAGATACTTACCTACGGCCCCAGGATGCTGGAGGAAATCCCGAACGGCGAATTGTTTGTGGTCATTCCGCGTCCCGGCACCATATCGCCGTGGTCTTCACGCGCTACCGATATTGCCAATAACTGCGGCCTGGAAAACATCAAACGCATCGAACGTGGCGTGGCGTATTACGTGAAGACGATGGATAGCAGTCCGCTAACAGATGATGAAAAGCAGGCTATCAAGGCACTGGTGCATGACCGCATGACGGAGGCCGTGTTTGCCTCGCTGGACGATGCAGAAAAGCTGTATCACCATGCCACGCCAGCGCCGCTAAGCACAATCGATATCCTTGCCGGGGGCCAGTCTGCGCTAGACAAGGCCAATAGCGACATGGGCCTGGCACTCTCCCCGGATGAGGTGGACTACCTGCTGGAAAACTTCACACGTATCGGACGCAACCCAACCGACGTCGAACTGATGATGTTCGCGCAGGCTAATTCTGAGCATTGCCGCCACAAGATATTCAATGCCAACTGGGTGATTGACGGCGTGCTGCAGGACGAGTCGCTCTTCAGCATGATACGCAACACGCACAAACTGAATCCAGGCAATACCGTCGTTGCATATTCCGACAATGCCTCCATCGTAGCCAGCGGCAGTGCGCGCGAAAAAGAGCTGATCCCTACCAGGCGTTTCTATCCCCAGGCCGATGGCAGCTACAGTTTTGTAGAAGAAGAAATGCATTACCTCATGAAGGTGGAAACGCATAACCACCCGACCGCCATTTCCCCGTTTGCCGGTGCGGCAACCGGCGCAGGCGGCGAGATACGGGATGAAGGCGCTACCGGTAGCGGCTCCAAACCCAAGGCCGGCCTGACGGGGTTTTCCGTCTCCAACCTGAACATCCCCGGCTTTACACACCAGTGGGAGCAAAGCTTCGACAAGCCGGCATACGGCAAGCCTTCACGCATTGCGTCTGCCCTGCAGATCATGATCGACGGCCCTCTCGGCGGTGCGGCCTACAATAACGAATTCGGCCGGCCGAATATCGCGGGTTATTTCCGTACGCTTGAGATTGAAGTGCCGGTGATTCAAGAATCTGCTGCCAGTAATGGCGAGGGAACACCGGCGAAGACGGAGATGCGCGGCTACCACAAGCCCATCATGCTGGCGGGCGGTGTGGGCAATATTTCCGCCAAACACTCCAGGAAGAATCCTATTCCGGCCGGCGCCTGTCTTATTCAATTAGGTGGGCCTGCCATGCTGATCGGTCTCGGCGGCGGGGCGGCATCCAGCATGGATACTGGCGCCAATACCGAACACCTGGATTTCGATTCCGTACAGCGCGGCAACCCTGAACTGCAACGCCGGGCACAGGAAGTCATCGACCGCTGCTGGCAGTTGGGCGATGCGAACCCTATCCTGAGCATCCATGACGTAGGTGCCGGCGGTATCTCCAATGCCTTCCCCGAGCTGGTGAACGATGCCGGCGTAGGTGCCTTGTTCCAGTTGCGCAAGGTGAACAATGAAGAACCCGGCATGGCACCGCGTGAATTGTGGAGCAACGAAGCGCAGGAGCGTTACGTGATGGCAGTCGCCAGTGAAGACCTGGGCCGATTCGCCGAGATCTGCGAACGCGAGCGCTGTCCGTTTGCCGTCATCGGCGAAGCGACGGAAGAGCGCCACCTGACTGTTGAAGACAGCCATTTCAGCAACAAGCCGGTGGATATGGATCTTTCCGTGCTGCTGGGAAAACCGCCGAAAATGACGCGCGAAGTGATGCACGCCGAGCGCACGCTGGCCAGTTTCAATACCAATGCCATCAGCCTGAAAGAGGCGGCGGAGCGCGTATTGCGCCTGCCGGGCGTGGCCGATAAAACCTTCCTCATCACCATCGGCGACCGCAGCGTCACCGGCCTGGTGGCACGCGACCAGATGGTGGGCCCATGGCAGGTGCCTGTGGCTGACGTGGCCGTGACGCTGGCAGGCTACGAGACCTACCGCGGTGAAGCCTTTGCCATCGGCGAGCGGGCACCCTTGGCACTGATCAATGCGCCAGCCTCGGGCCGCATGGCCATCGGCGAAGCGCTGACCAATATAGCCGCCAGCCAGATCGACGACATCCACGACATCAAGCTATCCGCCAACTGGATGGCACCGGCCGGGCATGAAGGTGAAGACGCCGCCTTGTTCGATACTGTCGCCGCCGTGGGCATGCAGCTTTGCCCTGCACTGGGCATCAGTATCCCAGTGGGTAAGGATTCGATGTCCATGAAGACGGTATGGGAGGATTTCTCCGTCAATCCCGCCGGCGAAAAGAAGGCCGTTACATCGCCTATTTCCCTGGTGGTCACTGCCTTTGCGGCCACGCCGGACGCGCGCAAGACAATGACACCGCAATTGCGTACCGACAAAGGCGATACCAGGCTGATCCTGATCGACCTGGGCGCCGGCAAGAACCGCATGGGCGGTTCGGCACTGGCGCAGGTGTATGGCGAGACCGACAACGTGGCGCCGGATGTAGACGATGCTGCCAGCCTGAAAGCATTTTTCACGGC
>JAZKEL010000427.1:0-2746 GCA_040387075.1 Pseudomonadota bacterium | reverse complement strand
CTGATGACGCAAAAAGGAATGTGGATACAGCTGATGGTGCCGGCCGCCTTGCTGATCGTCGGCCATGCATTGCTCACCACCAAGCGCTTCCTGCTCACCGAAAAGGGCAAGGAAAAGTCCGACGCGGATTCGGCGGAAAGCAACCGCAACCTGGCGCTGATGTTCCAGAGCCAGGGCCAGCTCGACATGGCCTTCGACCGCCTGCGCAAATGCCCGATGGAAGACAGCATCATGGATGTGCTGTACAACCTGGCGCTGGATTTCGAGCGCAAGCGCCAGTTTAATAAAGCGGAATCCGTCTTCGCCTACATGGCCGAATACAACCCGAAATACAAGGATCTGGAACAGCGTATCGCGCGTTCCCGTGCCATGGCAGAAACCGTCATCCTGGGCGGTGGCGGCGGAAGCCGCACCAACACCAGCATGCTCAACGACGGTACGGTTGAGAAGCCGATGCTGGGCCGTTACCAGATCGAGAAGGAACTGGGCAAGGGTGCCATGGGTGTGGTTTACCTGGGTAAAGACCCGAAGATCGGCCGTACTGTCGCCATCAAGACCATGGCGCTGGCGCAGGAATTCGAAGCCGATGAGCTGGAAGAAGTCAAAGAGCGCTTCTTCCGCGAAGCGGAAACCGCCGGCCGCCTGAACCACCCCAATATTGTCACCATGTACGACGCCGGCGAAGAGCATGACCTGGCATTTATCGCCATGGAATTCCTCAAAGGCAAGGATCTAGCCCCCTACACCAAGGCAGACAACCTGTTGCCCTTGCTGAAAGTGATGGATATCGTGGCGAAGACCGCCGATGCCCTGGATTATGCGCATAGCCAGAACGTAGTGCATCGCGATATCAAGCCGGCCAATATCATGTACGAGCTGGATACCGGCAGTGTAAAGGTCACCGATTTCGGTATCGCCCGCATCACGGATTCTTCCAAGACCAAGACTGGCATGGTGCTGGGTACGCCGAGCTATATGTCGCCTGAACAGTTGTCCGGCAAAAAGGTGGATGGGCGTTCCGACCTCTTCTCGCTGGGCGTGATGCTGTACCAGATGGCGACCGGCAAGCTGCCGTTTACCGGCGACTCGATGGCGACGCTTATGTTCATGATCGCCAATGAGCCGCATGCCGGCGTGCGTACGGTGAATCCGGAGTTATCCCAGTGCCTGTCGGACATTATCGACCGCATGCTGGAAAAGGACATGGAGAAGCGCTACGCACGCGGTGGTGAAATTGCGGCTGATATTCGCCGCTGCATAGAGCAAGGCGCCTGATATGAACCTCAGCAACGCATTGGAAGTAGTGCGCCTGACGGATGTAGGCCAGCGTCGCGATCATAACGAAGACAGTGTTGCCAGCGATATCGAGATGGGCTTGCTGGTGCTGGCAGACGGCATGGGCGGTTACAAGGCGGGCGAGGTGGCCAGTGAGATCGCGGTATTGACCATCGTGGCCGACTTGAAGGAAGCCCTGCTTGATCTCGAGCCAGGGCAAGTCGATGCCGTGACCGGCATGCAGGCAGAAAGCCAGTTGGTGCTGGATGCAGTCGCCAATGCGAACGAATCTATTTTTACTGTATCGCAGACCCAGCCGCAATGTGCCGGGATGGGGACTACGCTAGTGGTAGCGATGTTCACCAACAATAAGCTGCTGGCCGGCCATATCGGCGACTCGCGTATGTATCGCTTTCGCGGCGAGGTGCTCACGCAAATCACGGAAGATCACTCCCTGTTGCAGGAGCAGTTGAAATCCGGGCTGATCACACCGGAGCAGGCCAAGGTGTCGAACAACAAGAACCTGGTGACACGTGCATTGGGAATAGACCCGGCAGTTGAACTTGAACTGCATGAGCATGATGTGGAAACAGGGGATATCTACCTTCTTTGTTCGGACGGGCTGACAGACCTGGTTGAGGACGACGAGATCAGTGCAGTGCTTGGCACGCTACATGCTAACTCGAATGGTAACGGCAGTGTTGCAACGCTGGAATCGGTTGCAACCCAACTGATAAAAATGGCAAATGACAATGGCGGCAAGGATAATATTTCCGTCATCCTGGCCAAGGTCACCAGTTCATTTGCTGTGGAACACGGCTGGTACGATAAATTTCTTCATTGGTTAAGATAGCAAGGTAAAACATGGCAAAGCTAATTTACTCCCTAGATGGCGCTTTTCTTGGCGAATATCCCATTGAAAAGGAACGTATGACCATTGGTCGGCGAGCCACCAATGATATCCATATCGATAACCTCGGGGTGAGCGGGGAGCATGCCAGCATCCTGACCATCGGCAACGATTCGTTCCTCGAAGACCTGGATAGCACCAACGGCACACTGGTGAACGGCAAGCCGATCAAAAAGCATGTGTTGCAGAACGCCGATGTCATTGAGTTCGGGAAATTCCAGCTCAAGTATGTGAATGAGCAACATGCTGCCAGCGGCATGGGCGGCGGCACGGAGGATTTCGAAAAGACCATGATCTTACGGCCCTCTTACATGAAGGCGGTTACGCCGCCTCCTGTAGCACCTGTCACCCCGCCCGAGGCGCCTGTGCCATCCCCGTCATTTGCATCCCCTCCCCGTGTACCTACGGCACCTCCGTCGATACCGGTGGGCGAGGTGGCGGCCAAGCCGGCAACAGCGGAAGGCGTCGTAGTGGGCAGTATCCAGGTGTTGAATGGACCTAGTGCGGGCAAAGAGCTTATCTTGAACAAGGCATTGACGACACTGGGTAAACCGGGGGTCC
>JAZKEL010000426.1:0-2153 GCA_040387075.1 Pseudomonadota bacterium | reverse complement strand
CGGCCATGCCATTCAGATCGGTACCGGCCGAGGCAGCCGTTGGCGAAGCATTCGGCACTTTGTCGGTACGGGTGGCAGTCACCATCACGCGATCAATATCGACACCGAAGGCGCTCGCGACGACTTGCGCAACCTTGATGAAGAGACCCTGCCCCATCTCGGTGCCGCCGTGATTCAGATGAATGCTGCCGTCGGTGTAGATGGCGACCTGGGCACCGGCCTGATTCAAATGCGTGGTGGTGAAGGAGATGCCGAACTTCACCGGGGTAAGCGCGAGACCTTTGCGCAACACGGAATTGCTTTCGTTGAAGCTGGCGATTGCTGCTCGGCGCGCGCGGTAATCCGCGCTGGTGGCGAGCTGTTCCAGCAAGTCGGGCAGCACAGTTTCTTCTATTGCCTGACCGTACGGCGTCGTCTCGCCAAGCTTGTACAGGTTCGTCAACCGCACATCGAGCGGGTCACGGCCGACAGCACGCGCAACATCATCCAGCATGGCTTCCGTTGTCAGCATGCCTTGCGGCGCGCCAAAGCCGCGGAAGGCAGTGTTCGATACCTTGTTGGTACGGCACGGCAGACCCGTGATGCTGACAGTCGGCAAGTAATAGGCGTTGTCGGCGTGCAACACGGCGCGATCGACAATGCCCATCGACAGATCGGCGCTGCAGCCGCAGTCGGCGGCCAGTGTCAGTTCGGCGGCGAGGATGCGGCCTTCAGAGTCAAACGCTGCCTTGTAGTCATTGCTGAACGGATGACGCTTGCCGGTGATGATCATGTCGTCCTTGCGCGGCAGCCGACAGCGCACGGGCTTGCCGGTGCGACGGGCAAACAAGGCGGCGAGACAGGCAGGCAGTGCGGCCTGGGTCTCCTTGCCGCCGAAGCCGCCGCCCATGCGGCGCACTTCGACGACAACCTTGTGCATGGGGAGTGCCAGTACTTCAGCAATCAGTTTCTGCAATTCACCGGGATGCTGGCTGGAGCTGTAAACGAGCACGCCTTCTTCCGTGCAGTGCGCTTCGGCAACCTGGCCCTCCAGATAAAAATGTTCCTGCCCGTGGATTTCGATGTGGCCGCTGATGGTTTGCGGGGCGGCAGCGAAGGCGGCGGCAAGGTCGCCGCGCGCGATAACGTGTTCAGGCACGACGAAGTCACGCGCTGCCGCAGCCACCGCAACGCTTTGCAGTGAGGGCTGCGGAAGCTCTTTGACCACTGCCTTCGTCAGCGCGCGCTGCGCGGCCGCAAAACTGGTGGCAACCACTGCAAACAAGGCCTGGCCGGAAAACTGGATCTTGTCGCCAGCCAGCAGCGGATCGCCATCGAACACCGGTGCAATATCGACCTTGCCGGGAATGTCGGACTGCACTATCACATCAACCACGCCGGGCGACTTGCGTACTTCATCAAGATTGACTGACTCAATGCGCCCGAACGCTGCCGTGCAGCGGCCGATCGCCACATGCAGGTGGGTGGTCGACAACGGCATGTCGTCGACATAGACCGCAGCGCCGCGCACATGCCGCAGGGCCGAATCGTGCGGCAGATTGGCGCCAGCCTGGCGTGGATTCAGCGCCGGTGTTACCGGCGTGTCGATTAATCGGCGCATCGTTGGCTCCGCTGACTACACATAAAGCGCGGCCTCATTGCTGTGCGGGTAGTGATGAACTTCCAGCTCGACGTCGTCGCGCAGTTCCAGCAAGGCGCGGCGCAACAGATTGCAGGCCATCTCCTTGCGATAGGCACCGCTGGCGCGCACGTCACTGATCGGTGAAATTTCACTCATCAGCTGGGCGCAGGCTTCGGCGATGACTGCGTCGATGGGCTTCTTCTGCAACAACAGTGCTTCAGTCAGCAGCGCGCGCACTGGCGTGGCTGCCACTCCGCCAAAGGCAATGCGGGCGTGTTTGATCTCGCCGCGATTCATCTGCAACGACACTGCGCACATCACAGCGGAGATGTCGTCCTCGAAGCGCTTGCTGAGTTTGTAGAAGCGATGCGGCAGTTCGAACTGATGGCGTGGGATGCGGATGGCCGCCAGGTACTGGCCTTGCTGCAGCAAGGTCTTGCGATAGCTGATATAGAAGGTGGACAGCGGATGCCATTCGCGTTGGCCGGCGCTGTCGACGATCTCGACCTCGGCGTCCCACGCCAGCAATACC
>JAZKEL010000425.1:0-2782 GCA_040387075.1 Pseudomonadota bacterium | reverse complement strand
CAATTTTCTTCAGGATGCTATCCATTCCCTTGGCGTAGAGCTTGGCCACATAGGATGAGTCAGGATCGGCAGTTTTACGCTGTTCCATCAACTCCGCCAACCTGTTCAGTACATCACTCATGGCTATAAATATCCTCGGGATTCTTCAGCACCGGCTGGTCGATGACCCACTCGCCGTTTTCCAGTTTCTGGAAAAAGCAGTCGTGCCTGCCAGTATGACAGGCAATACCGCCCACCTGTTCAACAGTCAGCAGAATGACGTCTTCGTCGCAATCCAGGCGTATCTCGTGCACATTCTGTACATGGCCGGATTCCTCTCCTTTGTGCCACAGCCTGTTGCGCGAACGCGACCAATACACGGCATGGCCGGTCTGCACTGTCAGCCTGAGCGCTTCGCGGTTCATGAAGGCGAACATCAGGACTTCGTTGGTGCCGGCTTCCTGGGCGATGACAGGCACCAGTTCCTTGCCGTCGGCATCGACGGTCCAGTTGACCTTGTCCAGCCAGGCTGGTGATGGGTTCGTGTTGCTCACTAAAGCCTGACCTCTATGCCATTGTCGCGCATGTAATGTTTTGCCTGGTTCACGGTGAATTCGCCGTAATGGAAAATGCTGGCTGCCAGTACGGCATCCGCCCCGCCCAGTTTCACGCCATCCACTAAATGCTGGAGATTGCCTACGCCGCCTGACGCGATGATAGGCACATCGACCGCGTCGCTGATGGCTTTGTTCAATGCCAGGTTAAAGCCGATCTTGGTGCCGTCGCGATCCATGCTGGTCACCAGCAGTTCGCCGGCACCCAATGCCACCATCCTGCGCGCCCAGTCAACCGCATCCAGGCCGGTGGGCTTGCGGCCGCCGTGGGTAAACACTTCCCAGCGCGGGTTTTCTGAGTCCCCCTCATTGACCTGCTTAGCATCTATCGCTACTACGATGCATTGCGAACCGTAGCGGTCGGCAGCTTCCGCCACCAGTTTGGGATTGAGGATCGCCGAGGTATTGATGCTGACTTTATCGGCACCTGCATTCAACAGGCGCCTCACATCGTCTACTTCGCGCACGCCGCCGCCAACCGTGAGCGGGATAAATACCTGCGATGCCACTTGCTCGATGATGTTCAGGATCAGGCCGCGATTATCGGAACTGGCCGTGATATCAAGAAAGGTCAGCTCGTCTGCGCCTTGCTCGTCATAGCGCCGGGCGATTTCAACCGGGTCGCCCGCATCGCGCAACTCAAGAAAGTTGACGCCTTTTACTACGCGCCCATTGGTCACATCCAGGCATGGGATGATGCGTTTTGCCAGCGCCATTACCTACAGACCGCCGACAGGGAGTGCATTCGCCGTCAATTCATCTGCCAGTGACTGCGCTTTCGCAAAATCCAGCGTACCTTCATAGATGGCACGGCCGGTGATGGCGCCCATAATGCCCTCGAATTCGACTGCGCATAATTTATGCACATCCTCCAGGTCGGTGATGCCGCCGCTGGCGATGACGGGGATCTTCAATGCCTGTGCCAATGCCACGGTTGCCTCGATATTGACGCCGCTCAACATGCCGTCGCGACCGATATCGGTATACACAATAGCTTCTACGCCGTAGCCTTCAAATTTCATGGCAAGATCGATCACGTCATGCCCGGTCAGCTTGGACCAGCCGTCAACGGCCACTTTGCCGTCCTTGGCATCCAGCCCAACCATGATCTGGCCGGGGAAGGCATAGCACGCTTCGTGCAGGAAACCGGGGTTCTTCACTGCCGCCGTGCCGATAATCACGTAATCGATGCCGTCATCGAGATAGCGTTCTATCGTCTCCAGGTCGCGTATGCCGCCACCCAGCTGGATAGGGATCTCACCGCCGACCGCATCCACGATGGATTTGATAGCAGCTTCATTCACCGGCTTACCGGCGAATGCACCATTCAGGTCAACCAGGTGCAGACGTTTGCCACCCTGGTCCACCCAGTGCCGCGCCATCGCGCCAGGATCTTCCGAAAATACAGTAGCGCCTTCCATCACGCCCTGTTTGAGGCGTACACAGTGGCCGTCTTTTAAATCGATAGCAGGAATAATCAGCATAATATTTGAGCGTTAGTTAATGAATGATTCAGGGAGCGTCCGTGCGGATTTCCATCGCAGGATTTCCATTCCAGTGGACGAAATTGGATAACAGCTGCAAGCCGGCATGCTGGCTTTTTTCCGGGTGGAACTGCACAGCAAAAATATTATCGCGCGCGATCACGCCGGTAAAACGTTGCGGATACTCCGTATATGCTGCCTCAAGGCTGGCATCTTCAGGGGCCACATAATAGCTGTGCACGTAATAGAAGCGTGCACCATCCTCTATGCCCGCCCACAATGGATGCGGACGACTCTGGTAGACCTGGTTCCAACCCATGTGCGGAACCTTCAGCTTGTTATTGTCGGCATCGTGCATATCGGCTGCGGCAAATCGTTTGACGTTACCGTCCAGTATGCCCAATCCTTTAGCGTTGCCCTCTTCGCTGTGCTCGAACAGGAGCTGCAGGCCGATGCATATGCCGAGGAAGGGTTTTTCAGCCGCGGCTTTAATGACCGACTGGCGCAGGCCGCGTGCATCCAGTTCGCGCATGCAATCCGGCATAGCGCCTTGACCGGGGAATACCACGCGCGCAGCAGCATCGATATCGGCAGGATCGCTAGTGACGACCACGTTCTTTTCGGGTGCGACATGTTCGAGGGCCTTCGAAACCGACCGAAGGTTACCCATTCCATAGTCCACTACCGCTATATCAATCATGGTTT
>JAZKEL010000424.1:0-4529 GCA_040387075.1 Pseudomonadota bacterium | reverse complement strand
ATGTTATTCCTGTAACAACGAACGCAGCGTAGGAGCCAACTGCTGTTTTGGCCAATCTTTGCCGGCTAGGGATCGTACCTGCCATGCACCGAAGAGGCTGTTGCAGACGATGACTTCATCGGCCTGCAGCAAGGTTTCCAGTGTCATGTCCTGCACATTGACATCCAGCTTAAGCTGATCGGCAGACTCCAGGATAATGTCGCGTGTAATGCCCGCCACCCCGCACCGGTGCAGGTCAGGAGTGACTAGCTGGCTGCCGAACCTGGCAAATACATTACTCATGGTGCATTCGATCACATTGCCTTCGATATCCAGCAACAGGCCATCGGCATACGTCGCATCGTTCCACTCCATGCGTGCCAGGACATTCTCAAGCCTGTTAAGGTGTTAGATACCGGCATAAGCAGGCTGATGGCCAAGCTGCAATTTGCAGAGGTGCAGCTGGATCCCCTCTTCGGCATTCTGTGGTGGATATACCGGGTAATCGGACCTGGTCACCAGACGTGTCGGTTGCGCCAGGGCCGGCACCGCATACCCTCTTGCGGCTTCACCGCGCGTGATGACGATCTTCGCCACACTCCCTGCTCCATTCGGCACACTCGAAAACAGCTGGCGGATATCACCTAACAATATGTCGGCGCTTGGGCAGACGATGCCCAGTACATTGCAGTCATCGACCAGTTTTCGATAATGCCTGGCCCATTTAACTGGCGTCCCATCCTTGACCTGCAGAGTACGGAATACCCCGTCACCATAGGCGAACCCGCGATCCAGAGGCGAGATGCCTGCATCGCCATGGCCGTTAAGCAGATACTGTGGTGTAGGGTGAGTCATAGATACTGCCATGCAGGAAAGGAGTTTTATTAGGCTAACTTTATGGGGTTATCCTAAAGCATGTTGGGCCTGGCGGGAAGACTTAAAACGCATGTTCCGCTCTATCCGCGTTATTACATGCAATTCGCCCACCAGCCAATTGCAGGGCGGTTGGTGGACGATCTTAACGTGCGGAAAAACGATCAGATCTTGCGGAAAACCAGGGAGCCGTTGGTGCCGCCGAAGCCGAAGTTATTCTTCAGCGCCACATCGATTTTCATGTCGCGTGCCGTGTTGGCGCAGAAGTCCAGGTCGCATTCCGGATCCTGGTTGAAAATATTGATCGTGGGCGGCGATACCTGGTGATGGATGGAGAGCACGGTAAACACCGATTCCAGCCCGCCAGCACCGCCCAGAAGATGGCCGGTCATCGACTTGGTCGAGTTCACGACCAGTTGTTTGGCATGATCGCCAAACGCTGCCTTGATGGCGTTGGTTTCGTTGGAATCGCCCAGCGGGGTGGACGTACCATGGGCATTCACGAATTGCACTTGCTCAGGATTCACGCCTGCATTGTTCAGGGCATTGCGCATGGAACGGCGTGGGCCGTCCATATTGGGTGCCGTCATATGGTAGGCATCGGCACTCATGCCGTAACCGATGAGTTCAGCATATATCTTCGCGCCGCGTTTCTTGGCAGTTTCATACTCTTCCAGCACCATGACACCGGCACCTTCGCCAATGACAAAGCCGTCCCTGTCCCTGTCCCATGGGCGACTTGCGGTCGCAGGGTCGTCATTGCGGGTAGATAAAGCGCGTGCTGAGGCAAAGCCGCCAACAGAAAGCTCGGTGATGGCAGCTTCCGAGCCGCCGGCCACCATGACGTCGGCATCGCCGTACTCGATCATGCGTGCTGCGTCGCCAATGGAATGGGTGCCAGTGGTACATGCCGTGACGATGGCCACGTTAGGGCCTTTCAGGCCGAACATGATGGAAAGATTGCCGGAAATCATGTTGATGATGGTGCCGGGAATGAAGAACGGCGATATCTTGCGAGCGCCGCCTTCATCGTAGGTGTCGTTCATCTCTTCGATCAGGCGCAGGCCGCCGATGCCGGAACCGATGGAAACGCCGATACGCTCGGCGTTCTCATCCGTGACTTCGATACCGGAATCGCGGAATGCCTCGATGCCGGCCGCCATGCCGTATTGTATGAAGGTGTCCATGCGGCGCGCTTCCTTGGCAGGAAGGTATTGCGACACATCGAATCCTTTGACCTCACCTGCGATCTGCGAAGCGAAGCCGCTTGCATCGAACTTGGTGATTTTCGTGATGCCGGATTTCCCGGCTAACAGGTCAGACCAGGACGCTTGCACACCGATACCAACCGGTGATACAACGCCTAGCCCTGTGACAACAACACGCCGTTTACCGGCGTCATGCGGCTTGGACAAGGCAACCCCAAGAGAAATAAAGGAAGGTAAAGATTGAAGTAAAGATTACTTCAGGTTTGCAGATACGTAATCGATAGCTTGTTGTACGGTCGTGATTTTTTCAGCTTCTTCGTCTGGAATTTCACAGTCGAATTCTTCTTCCAAGGCCATTACCAGCTCTACTGTATCGAGTGAGTCAGCACCCAGGTCATCCACAAATGAAGATGCATTTTTTACATCCGCTTCATTCGCTCCCAATTGCTCAGTCACAATCTTCTTAACGCGTTGTTCGATGTCAGACATCTCATTCCCTTTCAAGTGTTGTAGCTTATATAGTCGCTACATTGGTTAACTTCAAACTCGGGCTATTCTAACAAAAGTCCCGAGGAATTCAAAAAACTAAAATCAAAAAAACTAGAGTAATGCCGAATACTAATTGGCGTTGCTTACAGGCTTATGCCATGTACATTCCGCCATTGATATGCAGCGTTTCACCACTGATATAGCCGGCAGCAGGCGATGCCAGGAAGGCCACGGCAGCGGCAATATCCTCTACCTTGCCCAGGCGGCCCAATGGGATGCGTTCCAGCAATTTATTGCGGTGTTCTTCCTGCAGTTCACGGGTCATGTCAGTGTCGATAAAGCCGGGAGCGACGCAATTCACCGTAATGCCGCGGCTGCCGACTTCACTGGCCAGCGACTTGGTGAAGCCCGACATACCGGCTTTGGCTGCCGCATAATTGGTCTGACCGGCGTTGCCCATATGGCCGACGACGGACGAGATGCTAATGATACGGCCGGCACGCGCTTTCATCATGGGACGCAGTACCGCTTGCGACATACGGAATACCGACTTGAGGTTGGTGGATACGACATCGTCCCAGTCCTCTTCTTTCATGCGCATCAGTAGAGTATCGCGGGTGATGCCTGCATTATTGACCAGGATACTGATGTCGCCGAACTGCTCTGCAATGGTTTTGAGGATGGCTTCGATCTGCGCCGGGTCATTGACGTCAAGTGCCAAGCCAATGCCTTTAACGCCGGCTTGTGACAGCGCACTGCTGATTTTTTCTGCCCCCTGTTCCGAGGTGGCTGTGCCTATGACTGTCGCGCCCTGCTTGCCCAGTTCCTGCAGGATAGCAGCACCGATACCACGGCTGGCGCCCGTTACCAGGGCAATCTGATTTTCCAACATAAGCTTCTCCTCAAGCTGACTGTTCACGAATACCTGTCGTTACAGACTTAATTTAATGTTTGCTGTGCCAGTATTTGCTGCGCTTCCGCGATAGCTTCCTGGCTGACCAGCGCAATGCATGAAAGCTCCGCTACGGTACGCTTTGCCAGTCCGGTCAACACCTTGCCGGGCCCGCATTCGGCACTGGCCGTGATGCCTTGTGCATGGATAGCCTGTACGGTCTCCACCCAGCGCACTGGACTGTAGAGCTGGCGTACCAGGGCATCCTTGATTTTTTCTGATTCGGCATATGCAACCACGTCCGCATTGTGCAGCACTGGCACTTGGCTGGCGTGAAAATCCACGCCCTTGAGGTACTCGCGCAACTCATCCGCTGCAGGCTTCATCAGCGCACAATGGGACGGTACACTGACCGGGAGCAATAGCGCACGTTTGGCGCCTTTGGCTTTCGCTACTTCCATACCGCGCTCTACCGCTTCCCTGTTACCTGCAATCACTACCTGTCCCGGGGAGTTGATGTTCACGGCCTCCAGTACCTGGCCCTGGGCGGCTTCGCTACAGACGTTACGCACGACATCGTCGTCCAGGCCCAGTATCGCCGCCATGGCGCCGACACCATCGGCCACCGCACCCTGCATGACTTGCGCGCGGTAACGTACCAGCGGCAGGGCATCCTGGTAGGTGATCGCACCCGTTGCGACGAGTGCAGTGTATTCGCCCAGGCTATGGCCGGCCAGGATGGTGGGTTGCGCACCGCCCTCTTCTAGCCATGCACGCCAAGTGGCAACACCGGCGATCAGCATCAGCGGCTGGGTATTGGTGGTCAGGTTGAGCAGTTCATTCGGTTCGGTGGCCATATGCCAGAAATCCGAGCCCAGGATGTCGGAAGCTTCGGTGAAGGTATCGCGGACCACCGCCATACCGGCCAGGCCCTGCATCATGCCGACCGACTGGGAACCTTGCCCGGGGAAGAAAAATGCAAATTTCATAGTGTGTATGCTTTAAAGACGATTATTAAGTAATGCCAGATAGCCAGACTGCTTCACCAAAATCCTGACGATCTAATATTAAGACTTCTAATATTTAAC
>JAZKEL010000423.1:0-1506 GCA_040387075.1 Pseudomonadota bacterium | reverse complement strand
ATCGCATCGTCGCGATAAAGCCCGGTCCATTTCGTCTGCAGCATCGTATCCACAAGCATGACAGTAAATGCCACGCCATTGGCCGGGCAGAAAATACAACCCGTCTTGCCAGTGCCATCTTCGCGTGCGCAGACGCTGTATTCCAAGGCGCAGGATGATCTGCTGCAGATACGTGTGCTGCTGAAGAATGGCGGTACTCAGTCGTCGGTGGGCTCTGGCTTTCTGATCGGCAACAGCAACTTGGTAGTCACTAATTACCATGTCGTCTCGCAGATCGCGCTGGAGCCGGAAACCTACTTTGGCGAATTTGTCGACACGCGCGGCAAGCGCGGATCCGTTAAATTACTAGCCGTGGATGCACTGCATGACCTGGCTGTAGTGCGGGTCGACAGGGTAGGTACCGGCTACTTCAATATACCGGATCAACTGCCGCGTTTGACCCAGGGCCAGTACCTGTATTCGCTGGGCAATCCGCTGGACTTGGGGTTTGCCATTTCAGAGGGAGCGTACAACGGCGTTATCGGGCGCGGTTTCTATGACCAGCTGATGTTCACTGGGCCTATCAATGCCGGCATGAGTGGCGGCCCCAACGTCACGGAAGACGGCAAGGTGGCAGGGGTCAACGTGTCCAAGCGACTGGATGGCGAGCTGGTGAGTTTCCTGGTGCCGGTGCAATACGTGCGCGACCTGCTCAAGAAAGTGTCGGCCGATGCATCGTTGGCAGGCATCCCCGGCACACCGGTGAATGCGAAGAAGCCGACCGAGGATTTCAGGAAGATCATTACCCAGCAATTACTGGCGCACCAGAACGTCATGATAGACCAGATACTCGCCACGCCATTGACGCTGAAAAGCCTGGGCCCATACCAGGTGCCGGTGCGCGAATCCGACCAGATGCGCTGCTGGGGCCGTTCCAATACCCGCCAGGAGAATCCCTTCGTGCTCAATAATATCGACTGCGCGATGGAGTCTGCCGTGTACATCTCCGACCAGTTGCAGATCGGCCATGTGGCGATACGCCACGAATTCACCAGGTCGACCGATCTGGACGCGATCCGTTTTTCTGCGCTGATGAGTGCCTCGTTCAAGAACGAAAGTTTCGGCAGCTATAAAGACATCAACCTCACAGGCCCGATGTGCAACGAGCGATTCGTCAGCAACCAGGGACTGCCGTTGCGTGCGGTGCTATGCGTGCGGGCATACCGTAAATTCGAGGGCTTGTACGATTTTGCGCTGCTGACATCCACCACCGACGAAAGCCTGGTCAACCTGCAAAGCCGTATCGATGCAAAAGGCGTGTCGTTCGAGAACGGCCAGCGCATAACGCGTACGTTCATCGAGGCGATACAGCGTAAACCGGCCATGCTGAAACCTGCCAGTGCTTCTCCTCCTGCCACAAAACCGGTGCCGGCAACGGGAGGCAAGCCATGAGCGCCGCGTATTACGTGGAAGTGCTCAACGATGCAGGCGAAGTGCAGCATCGCCACGGCTTCGATACCCTGCCCG
>JAZKEL010000422.1:0-2292 GCA_040387075.1 Pseudomonadota bacterium | reverse complement strand
GGCTCATTACCAATATGGAGCCGCACCATCTCTCTAACGGCTTTATCATCACCGAAAACGGTAAATACCTGGGCATGGGCGGCGGGCATGACCTGCTCCGCGAAATCACGCAGATGCAGATCAATGCGGCACGTTATGCCAATCCGCTGACCATGCTGCCGGGCAATGTGCCCATTAGCGAACATATGGACAGGCTGCTGGAGGCCGAAGTGACGTTCTACGCCTGCTACTGCGACCTGGATAGCTTCAAGCCTTTCAACGATGCTTACGGCTTCCGCCGCGGCGATGAACTGATACAGTTAGTGGGCAAGCTGCTTAGCCAGGCCATCGACAGCGAACTTGATTTCGTCGGCCATGTAGGCGGCGATGACTTTATCGTCTTATTCCAGAGCGAAGACTGGCAAACGCGGTGCGAAGCCATACTGGCCGAGTTGAAGAAAGTCATCCCGGATTTCTATGACAAGTCAGACCAGGCACTGGGAGGCCTGGAGAGTGAGGACAGGCAGGGGAATAAGTTGTTCTACCCCTATGTCAGCATGTCGATAGGCGCTGTCAGGGTAGATCCCGCCAGTTTCCCCAGTCATCACGAGATTTCCAGCGCTACTGCGTTTGCCAAGAAACAGGCTAAGAAACTCACCGGCAACAGCCTGTTTCTTGAGCGCCGGATCAATAATCCCGGCCTTAACAAGACGATTTGAGCAGCTCGACAAGCTGATCGCAACCAGTCTTCAGTAAGCGACTAGTTGAGTAATCAATCGTCAAGCGACCAGTAGTTAGGCAACCATTAGTTAAGCAACGACTAGCTAAACAACCATGGGTTTTTCGAGCGTTTCTTTACCAGGAGCGTCTTTCTCGTTCCCGCTCTGGCCTGGTGTTCCCTTGACCTTCTTGTCCGGCAACTGGGCAATGATCTGGCAAGCCAGGGTGCTGGCATACGGCAGGGATTGCAGGCTGAGCATGGCCACCCATAGTTGCGCATCGATGTTGTTGAAGCCACGTGTCAGCAGCATGGACAGGCTGCACAGGATCAATGCCATCAGCAACAGCAACTCTTCACGTATCGGGTTGATCAGGTCAAGTTTGCTACCGGCCACCTTACCCTTGGCCGTCACCTTGAATTCACCGTGCTTCTTCACCAGGCCCATCATGACGCCGCGCGCGATGGCATGCGACAAGCCAAGACTCGCCAGCGATGCGCCCAGGATATCGAGCCAGCTGCAACTCATGGTTTTACGGTAGAGGATAGGCCCCAGGGCACCTTTCACCAGCAGGAAGCACAGTATCGGCGTCAGCATGATGGCGACCGGCAGGCTGAATGCGGTGGGGAAGGCCAGCATGGCCAGTGTCCAGCCGATGGAACCCAGCGTGAAGATCAGTTGCAATGCATCGCCCAGCCAGCCGAACCAGCCGGTCATGAAATGGTAACGCTGGCCGAAGGTGAGGGTGGATTTACCCAGCAGTTTCGGCGTGTGGTGCTTGAGTATCTGCATGGCACCGAACGCCCAGCGCCAGCGTTGCGACTTGAGTGCATTGAAATTGGCGGGGGTCAGGCCGCGGCCGAAGGTGTCATCTATATAGCGCAGTTCGTAGCCGTCTTCCAGCAGGCGCAGCCCGAGTTCGGTATCTTCGCAGATGCACCATTCAGACCAGCCCCCGCTGTATGTTAGCGCTTTGTACAGCACCAGCGTCATGGTGCCGTGCTGGATCAGCGCATTGCGTTCATGGCGGTGGTGCATGCCGATGCGGAAAAAGCCCTCGAACTCCCAGTTGCTCATGCGCCGGAAGAAATTGTTTTCCCAGTCGCGGTGTGCTTGCGGCGCCTGCACCACGGCGACCTTATCATCGGCAAAATGCGGCACCAGGGTGGCCAGCCAGTCCGGCGTTACCACGTAGTCAGCATCCACCACGCCGATCACCTGGGCGCGCTTATCCGTTTCCTTCAATGCGAAATTGAGGGCGCCAGCCTTGAAGCCCGGCCATTGCGGCAGGTGGAAGAAGCGGAAATTGTCGGGGAGGCTGTTGATGTACGCTTCAACCGGTTTCCATTTGGCCTCATCCTTGGTGTTGTTATCGACGACGATCACTTCGAAATTAGTGTAGTCGAGGTTGAGCAAGCTCTCGATGGTGGTGATGACCATTTCCGGCGGTTCGTTGTAGCAGGCCAAATGGATGGAAACGAACATCTCCTGGTCGCTGGGCACCGGTGTCGCTTTTTTATAGGCACGACGCCATGGGCCTTTGAACATCACTTCGCTGAATTCGACGCCATAGATCATGAGCACCGCCGAGGTG
>JAZKEL010000421.1:0-4279 GCA_040387075.1 Pseudomonadota bacterium | reverse complement strand
GCATGGTAGCGTAGCCCTTGTCCTGGCGATCCGAGCTGACATCGGCCAGCTCAGGCAGGTCGGAAAGCGCCTTGCGGATCGGGTTCTCCCACTGGCGCAGGTCGGCCAGGCTATCCGACTGCAAGGTGTACTGGTACTGGGCGTTGCCGGCACGGCCGCCGATACGTATATCCTGCTGCGACTGCAGGAAGAGCTTGGCACCCGGCTCCTTGCCCAATTTTGGTCGCAACCGTTCGATCACTGCATCTGCGGAGACATCGCGTTCCGCCTGCGGTTTCAGTGCAACGAACATGAAGCCGCTATTGCTGCGCCCACCGCCGCCTATGAAGCCGACTACATTCTCAACGGCCGGGTCATCGCTGACGATCTTGATAAAAGCCGCCAGCTTGCCGCGCATGGACTCGAACGACGTGCCCTGGTCGGCCTCTATATTGCCCATCAGGCGGCCGGTATCCTGCTGCGGAAAGAAGCCCTTAGGCACGATGGTGTACAAATACACATTCAGGCAAACGGTGGCCAGCAGCACCAGCATGGTGATGCGGCTATGTTCCAGCACCACGTCCAACGTGTTGCGGTAAGCGTTCAGCATGCTGTCGAACGCACGTTCCGCGATGGCGGAAACGCGATTTTGCCGTTTGGGTGCTGCTTTGTTATTGTCAGCCTCGTTCTTGTCAGCCGCATTCTTGCCGGCGGCTTTGCGCTTGAGCAGCAGGGCGCACATCATGGGGGTGGTGGTGAGCGACACCAGCAGCGAGATCACCACGGCCACCGATAGCGTCACCGCAAATTCGCGCATGATGCGGCCGACGATGCCGCCCATGAGCAACAGCGGCAGGAACACCGCAATCAGCGAAATGCTCATGGAGATGACGGTGAAGGTCACCTCGCGGCAACCCTTGATGGCGGCCTCCAGCGGCGTGAGGCCTTTTTCCAGGTGGCGCGTGACGTTCTCCAGCACCACGATGGCATCGTCTACCACGAAGCCGGTCGCCACCGTGAGCGCCATCAGCGACAGGTTATCCAGGCTGTAGCCGCACAGGTACATGGCCGCAAACGTGCCGATTAGCGATACAGGCACTGCCACACTGGGGATCAGCGTGGCCCGTGCATTGCGCAGGAACAGGAACACCACCATGATCACCAGCCCGATGGACAGCACCAGGGTGAATTCCACGTGGTGGATCGAGGCGCGGATGGAGGGCGAGCGGTCACCCACGATCTTTACGTTGATGGAACTGGGAATGGAGGCCTGCATGGTCGGCAATACCGCACGGATGCGGTCTACCGTGGCGATGATATTGGCGCCGGGCTGGCGGTTGACCTGCAGCAATACGGCCGGTTTGCCGTCGGCGATGCCTTCATTGCGTACATCCTGTACCGAGTCGGTGACTTCGCCCACATCGGACAGTCGCACCGGCGCACCGTTACGGTAGGCGATGATCAGCGGCATGAATTCCTTGGCGGTATGCAGCTGGTCGTTGGCCTGTATCTGCCAGTAACGGTCGCCCTCTTCCAGCATGCCCTTGGGGCGGTTGACATTGGTGTTGGTGATGGCACTGCTCACCTGGCTCAGGCTGATGCCGTATTTATTCAGCGCATCCGGGTTGAGTGACACACGGACTGCCGGCAGCGAACTGCCGCCCACCGATACCTGCCCAACCCCCTGCACTTGTGCGATCTTCTGCGCCAGGATAGTGGATGCAGCATCGTACAAGCCGCCTTTGGTGACGCTGTCGGATGTCAGCGCAATGGTCATGATGGGCGCGTCTGCCGGATTCACTTTGCGGTAGGTGGGGTTGCTCTGCAGGCCGGTGGGCAGGAGTGTACGGGCGGCATTGATGGCGCCCTGTACGTCACGCGCTGCGCCGTTGATGTCGCGATCCAGGTCGAATTGCAGGTTGATGCGCGTGTTGCCGGGCGAGCTGGAGGACGTCATCTCGGTAATGCCGGCAATGTTGCCCAGCGAGCGTTCCAGCGGGGTGGCGACAGCCGAAGCGACGGTTTCCGGACTGGCCCCGGGCAGGCTGGCCTGCACCGAGATAGTGGGGAAATCGACCTGCGGCAACGGGGCGACGGGTAACAGCGTGAATGAGATCGCACCCGCCAGCGTCACCGCCAGCGTCAACAGGCTGGTGGCCACTGGCCTATGGATGAAAATCCGTGAGAAATCCACGTTTATAGATCCCCGGCAGCCAGTTCGTCACGCTGTGCGCGTTGTTCCCGGCGCTGGCGCCAGCGTGCCGCGCGTTGCGACAGGCTTTCAAAGCCCAGGTAGATCACCGGCGTGGTGAACAGGGTCAGCGCCTGGCTGACGATCAGGCCGCCTACCATGGTCAAGCCTAAAGGATGGCGTAATTCGGAGCCCACCCCGGTACCCAGCATCAACGGGAGTGCCCCTAGTAAGGCTGCCAGCGTAGTCATCAGGATAGGGCGTAGCCTCAGCAAACAAGCCTGGAAGATGGCTTCGCGCGGAGCCATGCCCTGGTCGCGTTGCGCCTCCAGCGCAAAGTCGATCATCATGATGGCATTCTTTTTCACGATGCCGATCAGCAGGATGATGCCGATGATGCCGATCACCCCAAGGTCATTGCCCGAGATCATCAGCGCCAGCAGTGCGCCTATGCCGGCCGACGGCAGTGTGGACAGGATGGTGATGGGGTGGATGTAGCTCTCGTAGAGTATGCCCAGCACGATGTACATGGTGATGATGGCGGCCAGGATCAGCGCCAGCTGGTTGGCCAGCGAGGCCTTGAATGCCGTGGTGGCTCCCTGGAACACGATGCGTGTGCCTGCGGAAAGATTGATATCCTTTTGCGCCTGCTCGATAGCGGTGATGGCCTGGCTGAGCGAGATACCGGGCGCCAGGTTGAACGACACATTGCTGGCCGGGAACTGCCCGAGGTGGTTGATGACCAGCGGTGCCTGGCGCTCGATGATTTTGGCGACGGCCGACAGCGGCACCTGCGAAGGTACGCTGCTTGCAGTGCTGGTTCCGATGCTAGTACCAGCGCCTGTAGCCGTGCTGGCTGTTGTGGTGTTGGTCGAAGTTGCCGACACATAGATGCCGCTCAGCGACCCCAGGCCCTTCCTGAAATCCGCCCCGGCCTCCAGTACCACGCGATACTGGTTGGACTGGGTATAGATATTGGAGATCAGGCGCTGGCCGAAGGCGTTGTACAAAGCATTGTCGATGGCTGCGGTGGTGATCCCCAGGCGGCTGGCCGCGTCGCGGTCGATCTCCACATAGGCCTGCAGGCCGTTGTTGAGGGCATCGCTCGCCACGTCGCGGAAGATGGGGTTTTGTTTCAGGTTAGCCACCATGTCACGCACGCCGGAAGACAGCATGGCGGCATCGGCATCTTCCATGATGAACTGGTACTGGCTGCGGCTGACACGCGTCTCGATGGTAAGGTCCTGCACCGGTTGCAGGTAAAGCGATATCCCTGAAATGCCGCGTATGCGTTCCTGCAGCCTATCGATCACCACCTGCTGGTTATCGCGCTCGCTTTTCGGCTTGAGGTTGATCAGCAGGTTGCCGCTGTTGAGGGTGGTGTTATTGCCGTCGATGCCGATGAACGAGGTCAGGCTTTCCACCGCCGGGTCCTTCATGATCTCGTCCGTCAGCGCCTGTTGCCGTGTGGTCATGGCGCTGAAGGACACCGATTGCGGTGCCTCGGAGATGCCCTGTATCAGTCCCGTGTCCTGCACCGGGAAAAAGCCCTTGGGAATGGCGATGTATAACAGTATTGTCAACACCAGTGTGCCCAGTGCCACCAGCAACATGATCCATTGGTGATTCAGCACCACGGTCAGCATTTTGCCGTAGCGCGCGGTCATGTTGTCGATCACCTGGCCGGCGCGGATATAGAACCAGCCGCGCTTGTTGTCCGGGACATGCCGCAGCAGTTTGGCGCACATCATGGGCGTAAGCGTCAGCGACACCACAGCGGAGATCAGGATGGCGACCGCCAGCGTGATGGCAAATTCCCGGAACAGGCGGCCGACTACATCGCCCATGAACACCAGCGGAATCAGCACCGCAAGTAATGAAATAGTCAGTGAGATGATGGTGAACGCAATCTGTTTGGAGCCTTTAAGCGCCGCTTCCAGCGGCTCCATGCCTTCCTCGATATAGCGCGAAATATTCTCGATCATGACCACTGCGTCATCCACCACGAAACCGGTGGCGATGGTCAGTGCCATCAGGGTCAGGTTATTGATGCTGAAACCGGCCAGGTACATGACGCCGAAAGTGCCCACCAGCGAAAGCGGCACGGCG
>JAZKEL010000420.1:0-5303 GCA_040387075.1 Pseudomonadota bacterium | reverse complement strand
GCTCGATGGCTTCGCCTTCGGGCATCTTCAGTTTTTCCATGATGCTGGAAACACGGTCGGAAGCGAAAATACGCAGTAACTGGTCTTCCAGCGACAGGTAGAAACGGCTGGAACCGGGATCGCCCTGGCGACCGGAACGGCCGCGCAACTGGTTATCCACACGGCGCGACTCATGCCGCTCAGTACCGATGATGTGCAAGCCGCCGGCTGCCAGTACGGCGTTATGACGGGTTTGCCACTCGGCTTTCAGCGCGGCGATCTGGCTTTCCTTATCGGCATCGGAGATTTCGGCATTGTTACGCACCACGGCGATTTCAGGCTCGGGATTGCCGCCCAGCACGATATCGGTACCGCGGCCGGCCATATTGGTGGCGATGGTGATCACGCCGGGACGCCCGGCCTGCACGATGATGTGCGCCTCGCGTTCGTGCTGCTTGGCGTTCAGCACCTGGTGCTCCAGTTTGGCAGCGGTCAGCAGGTTGGCGATGATTTCTGAATTTTCAATAGACGTGGTGCCCACCAGCACAGGCTGGCCGCGCTTCTGGCAATCCTTGATGTCTTCGATCACCGCCTCGTATTTTTCTTTGGTGGTGCGGTACACCTTGTCCATCATGTCTTTGCGCTGCATGTCGCGATGGGTCGGGATAACCACGGTTTCAAGGCCGTAGATCTGGTTGAACTCGTACGCTTCGGTATCGGCGGTACCGGTCATGCCGGCCAGCTTGCCGTACATGCGGAAATAATTCTGGAAGGTGATGGAAGCCAGCGTCTGGTTTTCCTTCTGGATAGACACGCCTTCCTTAGCTTCCACTGCCTGGTGCAGGCCGTCTGACCAGCGGCGGCCGGTCATCATGCGGCCGGTGAATTCGTCCACGATGATCACTTCGCCATCGCGCACCACGTAATGCTGGTCTCGGTGGAACAGGGATAGCGCGCGCAGGGATGCGTACAGGTGATGCACCAGGGTAATGCTGGCTGCATCGTACAGGCTGGCGTTTTCCGGCAGCAGGCCGCTTTGCTCCAGCAACTGTTCCGCGTGCTCATGGCCTTGCTCGGACAGGATGACCTGGTGCGATTTTTCGTCCACCCAGTAATCGCCCTCGCCCTCTTCTTCCTTCTGGCGTGTCAGCTGGGCGGCGATGCCGTTCATCTGCGTATACAGGTCGATGCTGTCATCGGCCTGGCCGGAAATGATCAGCGGCGTACGCGCCTCATCGATCAGGATGGAATCCACTTCATCGATCAGGGCATAGCTCAGGCTGCGCTGTACACGCTCTTCCGCCGTGAACACCATGTTGTCGCGCAGGTAATCGAAGCCGAATTCGTTGTTGGTGCCGTACGTGATGTCGGCCGCATAGGCTTTCTGTTTGTCGTCGTGCTGCATCTGCGACAGGTTGATACCGACCGACAGGCCCAGGAAGTTGTACAGACGCGCCATCCATTCGGCATCGCGCTTGGCCAGGTAATCGTTGACGGTAATGACGTGCACGCCATTGCCTGTCAACGCATTGAGGTAAGTCGGCAGGGTAGCCACCAGCGTCTTACCCTCACCGGTACGCATTTCGGCGATCTTGCCGGCATGCAGCACCATGCCGCCTATCAACTGCACATCGAAATGGCGCATCTCCAGCACGCGGCGGCCGCCTTCACGCACCACGGCAAAGGCTTCCGGTAAGAGTTTATCCAGCGATTCGCCATCGATGTAGCGTTGCTTGAACTCCGCTGTTTTTGCACGCAACTGCTCGTCGTTGAGTGCCTGCATGGAAGGCTCAAGATCATTGATGGCGCGAACATTGTTGGCGTATTGTTTTACCAGCCTATCATTGCGGCTACCGAAAACTTTTTTAAACAGCGTGGATAACATGAAGTAACACCGACTTTCCGACTGATTTTTGTATCTTAATTAACAAAAATCTCAGGTTGAGATGAATTTAGAAAAGGACTCTTAGGTAATAATATTGCGCCTATGTGCTAAAAACCAATGATCAATTGATAAAAAATTAATTTAACCAATTAATTGATGACTGTAGGCAATAATTTCTCGCTTATAACTTCACTCTGCAAATACTTGCGCGGATCAAGAGGCGCGCCGTTCAGGCGTATCTCAAAATGCAAATGCGCCCCAGTTGAGCGCCCAGTAGAACCGACTTCTGCGATGAGCTGGCCTTTTTCGACCCGTTCACCGGCTTTTACCAATAGTTTCGAAGCATGGGCATAGCGTGTTTCAATGCCGGACCCATTGTCTATCTTCACGATTTTACCATAGTCGGGCGTCTGCTCCGCAGACATTACGATGCCGCCGGCAGCGGCATGGATAGCGGTACCCACGACAGCGGTAAAATCCAGTCCTTCGTGATACGCCATGCGCCCGGAAAACGGATCGACGCGCCAGCCGTAGCTTGAGGAGTTGTAGGCACCGTTGACCGGATAACTGCTCGGCAAGGCATTCTTCTGCATGCCTTGCTGCAACAGCATTGCCTCAACCGCACTCAGGCGATCAGTACGACTTTCAATCTGGCTGGTTAGTTCGACAATCTTCTGTTGCAACTGCGCTTCCGATAAACCATACGATTTCACTTCCGGACCGCCCTGTGCGGCCGGCTGCTGGTCGGATTCGATATCCTTGGTTTTGACGCCGGCCAGTTTGGAGAGACGGGCACTCAAGGCATCCAGGCGCATCACCCTTGCCTGGATCTCGCCCAGTTGCAATGCCAGAGCATCGATGTGCGCCTGGGGGTGGAACATGGGAATATGCAATGCCGCGGGCAACATGGCTTTCATGCCTTGGTGCTTGCTCTCGCCCTGTGGCAGAATGAGCGATAACACTGCAGCAGTCGTAGCGGCGACAGCAACCACCAGCACTGCCAATAGCGACAACAACTGCGGCATGGTCAATACCCTGGGTTTTGCCATGCTGTTCGAAACGAAAATGATGTTCATGCTATCCCCTTTTGGAGGTCCCGACATGCGGCGCATTAGCGCACTTTTTAACGACAATGCCGAGCTTGCGGCCTTATCCGGCCAAGCGGGCAGTTTGACTGCCTCGCAAAAGATGTGGAACGCCATCGCCCCCGATACCCTGAAAAAATACACCCAGGCCGGTACCGTTCAACACAAGCGCCTCACGGTATACGCGGAGAACGGGGCAGTGGCTGCTAAAGTTAAGTTATTAATGCCTAGCTTGTTGATTAAGCTACAAAAGCAAGGGCTTGAAGTTACTTCAATTCGCGTTGTAGTGCAAGTGCAATCTAACGCTCCAAAGGTCAGCAAACCGCTGCGCAACCTGAGTAAAAATGCCGCTTCCAGCCTGAATGCGCTGGCTGAAAAACTATCTGGCGAAGAGCCTGGTTCCAAGCTTGGCGAGGTGATTGCGCGACTGTCTTCCCGCATAGGAAACTAAACTAACGGGTATTACGCCATAAACTTGAATGCCAACAGAAAACTTCTAAAAATCTGAAACATACTCTCAACGAAATAATCCATGGAATTCATTTTTTACATCGTCGCAGGGGCGGCTGCCGGCCTGTTATCCGGATTGTTCGGGGTTGGCGGCGGCATCATCATCGTCTCCATCCTTACCTTCCTGTTCACGCGAGCGGGCTTCCCGGATGCGCATATCATGCACATGGCACTGGGTACTTCGCTGGCCACCATTGTGTTCACCTCCTTATCCTCGGCACGCGCGCATCACCTTAAATCGAATGTGGACTGGCGCATCTTCAGGCAGATGGCACCTGCCGTCGTGGTCGGCACCCTGTTAGGCAGCCTGGTGGCGGCGCAACTGCACAGCAACTGGCTAAAGTGGATATTCTCAATATTTATGGTAGCGGTCGCATTGCAGTTGCTGTTAAGCCCGTCCCGTAAGGCGGATGCACCTGCAGTTCCGGCACGTAGCATTTCACCCCTGGTGAATGGCATCGCCGGCACCCTCATCGGCATCGTATCCAGCCTGGTGGGGATAGGCGGCGGAACCGTCACCGTGCCTTACCTCATCCACTATCACGTGCAGGTACGCAGGGCGATCGGCACGTCTGCAGCGTTGGGTCTACCTATCGCGGCGGCCGGCACCTTGGGGTTTGTATTGAACGGTATGTTCGCGAAGCACTCTGCAGATATTGCGTTGCCGGCGTTCAGTGCAGGCTTTGTTTACCTGCCCGCGTTTGCCGGCATCGCCGTCGCCAGCATGCTGACCGCACCACTAGGTACCAGCCTGGCACAACGGTTGCCCGTTGCCACACTCAAGCGGCTATTTGCGCTACTGCTGATCATCGTGGGGATTAAAATGCTGTGGGGATTGCTTTAAGCGTACGCTGATTGATGGATTATGGACTGCCCTGGGAGGCGCATGGATATTGGCTTCCAGGGCAGGTAAAATTAAGACTTGGGATTATTTAGCACGCTCCACACTGGCCACGATTTCCTCTTTCGCCGCATCCACGCCCTGCCATTCGCCAACCTTCACCCATTTGCCTTTTTCCAGGTCTTTGTAATGCTCGAAAAAGTGGGCGATTGGTGCCAGCTGGAATTCGGGGATGTCCTGGTAGCTTTTGATGTCCTTGTACTGCGGGCAGATCTTATCGATAGGCACGGCCAGCACCTTGGCATCCATCCCGGACTCGTCCTCCATCATCAGAACACCAATGGCCCGGCAACGCACCACCACCCCCGGTTGCAACGGGATGGGCGTGATCACCAGCACATCGGTCGGGTCGCCATCCAGTGACAGGGTCTGCGGGATATATCCGTAGTTGCAGGGATAATGCATGGATGTGCCCATGAAACGGTCGACGAAAATCGCGCCGGATTCCTTGTCGACTTCAAACTTGATCGGCTCGCCGCGCATGGGGATTTCGATGATCACGTTAAAATTATTCGGGACGTCTTTGCCTGCCGGCACGTTATTCAATGACATTGCGGTTTCCTTACGTTGTTAAATAGATGGTTGATTGACTCTAAGAATTAGTTATCCAGACTTACTTCACGGTGACCGGGTTGAATTTCAGTGTGTCCTGGTCATAAGCCAGCATGCGGCCCGTTTCGATATCGAAATACCAGCCGTGCAATGTGAGCGTGCCTGCATCCAGCCGTTCCTTGATGAAGGGAAACGTCGTCAGGTTTTCCAGTGACACGATGATGCCGGCCATTTCGCAGGCGCAGGCGATTTCGTCCGGCTGGGCGCCAGGATGCTCCCCCTTCACGCGGGCATGCGCACGTTCTGCAATGCTTACCCAAGGGCGGATAAATTCGCCGTTAATGCCCTCCGGCACGCCCTGGGTCAACGCCTTGATGCCGCCGCACTGGCG
>JAZKEL010000419.1:0-2296 GCA_040387075.1 Pseudomonadota bacterium | reverse complement strand
AAATTCTACGCATGAAAACATTGTTACTGGTTGACGGCTCTTCCTATCTTTACCGTGCGTTCCACGCCATGCCCGACCTGCGCAACCACCGGAACGAGCCGACCGGCGCCATACAGGGCGTGCTCAACATGTTGCGCCGCTTGCATAAGGATTACCCGTCCGATTATAGCGCCTGTATCTTCGATGCCAAGGGCAAAACCTTCCGCGATGACATCTACCCCCAGTACAAAGCCAACCGCGCCGCCATGCCGGATGACCTGCGCCCGCAGATAGAGCCGCTGTTTGATGCCATCAGGGCCATGGGCTGGCCGCTGATCGTGGAAGACGGCGTAGAGGCCGACGACGTGATAGGCGCCCTTTGCAAGCAGGCCGGGCGCGAAGGCGTACGCGTCATCATCTCCACCGGCGACAAGGACATCTCGCAACTGGTGAATGAGCACGTCACCGTCGTGAATACCATGCGCGATGCGTTCCGCAAGACCGACGAAGTGCTGGACGTTGCCGGCGTGGAGAATAAATTCGGCATCCCGCCCAGCCTGATGGTGGATTACCTGAGCCTGATCGGCGACACCTCGGACAATGTGCCGGGCGTGGAAAAGGTAGGCCCGAAAACCGCCGTCAAATGGCTGAAGCAATACGGCTCGCTGGATAATATCGTGGCGCATGCGGACGAGATCACCGGCGTGGTAGGCGAGAACCTGCGCAAGGCATTGCCCTGGCTGCCGACAGCGCGGGAGCTCATCACCATACGCTGCGATGTCGGCATACAGGAGAACCTGGGCGACCTGGCGCCGCAACCGCAGGACAAGGCGAAACTGGCGGAGCTGTTCGACCGTTTCGACTTCAAGAGCTGGCGCCGTGAACTGGATGCGCAGTCGCCGGCAGGCAGCCCGGCAGGCGGTTCTACCAATGCTGCGGCAAAACCGGTCACCGCCTCGGACAGCATGCCGGCTGACCTGTTTGCGGCGGCCGCCGTGACTACACGTAAATTCGACACCATCCTTACTGAAGCCGCCTTGCAAAGCTGGCTGGATAAATTGAACGCCGCCCACCTCGTCTGCTTCGACACCGAAACCACTTCGCTCGACCCGATGGCAGCCAAGCTGGTGGGCATTTCGTTCTCAGTGCAGGCAGGCGAAGCGGCGTACCTGCCGCTGATGCACGATTACGCAGGCGCACCGGATCAACTGCCGTTCGAGGCGACACTGGCGCGGTTAAAGCCCCTATTAGAAAACCCTGCCATCAAGAAAGTGGGGCAGAACCTCAAGTACGACAAGCATGTGCTGGCCAACCACGGCATCCAGCTCAACGGCATCGCGCACGACACGCTGCTGCAATCCTACGTGCTGGAAAGCCACCGCACGCACGGCATGGACGATCTTGCTATGCGGCACCTGGGCGTGCAGACCATCACCTACGCAGAAGTGGCGGGCAAGGGCGCCAAGTCGGTCGGCTTCAGCCAGGTGGCCATCGAGCAGGCCAGCGATTACGCGGCGGAAGATGCCGACATCACGCTGCAACTGCACGAAGCGCTCTACCCGCAACTGGTAAAAGAGGCCAGGCTGCCGTTCATCTACAGCCATATCGAAATGCCCTCGATGGAAATCCTGTTCACCATCGAACGTAGCGGCGTACTCATCGACAGCGACATGTTGAACAGGCAAAGCAACGAGATCGGCCTGAAACTGATGGCGCTGGAAAGCCAGGCGTTCGAACTGGCGGGCCAGCCCTTCAACCTGGGGTCGCCCAAGCAACTGCAGGAAATACTGTTCGGCAAGCTAGGCATCAAGCCGCTTAAAAAGACGCCGTCCGGCGTGCCATCGACCGACGAGGATGTGCTGCAGGAACTGGCACTGGATCACCCCTTGCCCAAGGTGCTGCTGGAATACCGCGGTCTGGCCAAGCTGAAATCGACCTATACCGATAAATTGCCGAAAATGATCAACCTGCACACCGGCCGCGTGCACACCAGCTACAACCAGGCGGTAGCCATCACCGGCCGCCTCGCCAGCTCAGACCCCAACCTGCAGAATATCCCGGTGCGTACCGCCGAAGGCCGCCGCATACGCGAAGCCTTTATCGCGCCTGCCGGCAGCGTCATCGTCTCTGCGGATTACTCGCAGATCGAACTGCGCATCATGGCGCACTTGTCCCAGGATAACGGCATGCTGCAGGCCTTCGCCAACAATGAAGACATCCACCGCGCCACCGCCGCCGAGATATTCGGCGTCGAGCGCGAAGCGGTGAGCAGCGAACAGCGCCGCTACGCCAAGGTGATCAACTTCGGCCTGATCTA
>JAZKEL010000418.1:0-2599 GCA_040387075.1 Pseudomonadota bacterium | reverse complement strand
CCCTCCGCGTTTACCGAAACCACCGGCAAGGCACATTGGGAGACGCTTATCCGCGCGCGCGCCATCGAGAACATGAGCTACGTGCTGGCCCCTGCGCAAGGCGGCTACCATCTATCCGGCCGTGAAACCCACGGCAACAGCATGATCGTCGACCCTTGGGGCGTGGTACTGGACAGGTTGCCGCGCGGTTCCGGCGTGGTCATTGCATCCATCAATGCCGGCTACCAGGCCAGCTTGCGCAATAGCCTGCCCGCCCTCAAGCATCGCACTATCTTTAAATATTGAGCCGTGTCGATACGGAAACTATTGATGGCTTTCCAAGTCACAAAATGCATGGTGACGTAATGGATACGCCATCATCTCTGCTATATTGAATTACTCATGACAATGAATACTTGAAAAGAACACAATGAAACCTGACGTACTGCCCACCAGTTCCAGCCCTGCCAGCGGTTCGCATTTCAGCACCGCGACCGAAATCCTGCTCGATCCGTCCGGACTGGATGTAGCGGCCTTGCAAGGTGTGCTGGGCAATATCATGACGCACAAGGTGGATTACGCCGACCTGTACTTCCAATACAGCCGCTCCGAAAGCTGGGGCCTGGAAGAAGGCCAGGTGAAATCCGGCAATTTCAGCATAGACCAGGGCGTGGGCGTACGTGCCGTCAGCGGCGAAAAAACCGCATTCGCCTATTCCGACGATATCAACCTGCCGGCCCTGCAACAGGCGGCGGACGTTACCCGTGCCATTGCCGCATTGGGCGCAGAACAATCCACCCAGGCGGTGCGCAAGATCGAAGCGCCGCAACTCTATATCCCGAACGATCCGATTGCTTCACTCAGCGCGGATGCCAAAGTGAAACTGCTGGAACGCCTGGAGATGTTTGCCCGCAAGGCCGACACGCGCATCACGCAGGTGATGGCCTCCATCGCCGGTGAATATGAAGTGGTCATGGTGGCACGCCACGACGGCGTCATGGCAGCCGATGTGCGGCCGCTGGTACGCCTTTCCATCCAGGTGATCGCTGAGCACGATGGCCGCCGCGAGCAAGGCTCGGCAGGCGGCGGCGGGCGGTTCGATTACAGCTATTTCACCGATGACGTTTTACAGGATTACGCAAAGAAAGCCGTCCACCAAGCATTGACCAACCTGGATGCGCGGCCTGCGCCTGCCGGCAGCATGACGGTGGTACTGGGTGCCGGCTGGCCCGGCATCCTGCTGCACGAAGCGATAGGCCACGGCCTGGAAGGCGACTTCAACCGCAAAGGCAGTTCGGCATTTGCCGGCAAGATAGGCCAGCGCGTGGCGTCGGAAGGCGTAACCGTCGTCGATGACGGCACGATTGCCGACCGGCGCGGCTCATTGAATGTGGACGATGAAGGCAATCCCACGCAGCGCACCGTCTTGATAGAAGACGGCATCCTGCGCGGTTATATCCAGGACAGCCTGAACTCGCGCCTGATGGGCATGCCGCTGACGGGCAATGCGCGCCGCGAATCCTACGCACACATCCCCATGCCGCGCATGACCAACACGTATATGCTGAACGGCAACATGCCGCCGGAAGAGATCATCAAGTCGGTCAAGAAAGGCCTGTATGCCGCTAATTTCGGCGGCGGCCAGGTCGACATCACCAGCGGCAAATTCGTGTTCTCCGCTGCTGAAGCCTGGATGATAGAAGACGGCAAATTAACCTATCCCGTGAAGGGTGCAACACTCATCGGTAACGGGCCGGATGTACTCACCCGCGTATCGATGATAGGCAATGACATGGCGCTCGATAGCGGCGTCGGTACGTGCGGTAAGGAAGGCCAGAGTGTGCCGGTTGGCGTGGGACAGCCAACTTTACGCATAGATGGCTTGACGGTAGGCGGCACGGTTTAATATGATGTGGATAAACAGGCCGTACAGCCTGTTCTGACAGCATCATGGAAGTCCCTCTTAACTGAAAGGAACGGAAATGGCTACAACCAAAGCAGCATCAACAAAACCTGCGGCACCTAAGAAAACCGCTACTGCGACCCCGGCAACCTCCACCACTGCGGCCACACCCACCTCCCCTGTAAAAGCAGCGGCAAAGCCTGCCGCTAAACCGGCAGCTGCCAAGAAAACAGCGGCGGTTGCTAAAAAAGCACCGGCTACTAAACCTGCTGCAAAACCGGTTGCCAAAACAGCCGCTAAAAAGCCTGCTGTTAAAAAAACCACGACAGCCAAAAAAGCGCCTGCTGCGAAGAAACCGAAATACAACCCAGAGGATCGCCACACCATGACTGAAATGGCGGCATATTATCTTGCAGAAAGCAAAGCCTTCATCGGCCATGCAGGTGATTACTGGGCAGCGGCAGAAGCCCAGATCGCAAAGCTGTTCAGCGGCAAGAAATAGCCACAGGCATTAAAAGGCAGGCTGTGTCGGCTGCCTTTCACCGCACTTAACTATCCTACTTCCAGCTATCCTGCTTATAGCCGGCAACGGCTATAATATTCGTTTATTCATAAGTAACTCATAATGCAGTCCAACAAGCAGTCCCTTTGGCCAATTCCGGACAGCGGCCAGGTATTACGTGTAGATCCGCTGGCTTCCGGCATGGATAGCCAGAA
>JAZKEL010000417.1:6425-10136 GCA_040387075.1 Pseudomonadota bacterium | reverse complement strand
GTTTCTTGGAGATGATGTTGATGGCGCCGCCCGTGGTGTTCTTGCCCCATAGCGTACCTTGCGGACCCCGTAAAACTTCAACGTGATCCAGGTCGAAAATAGGGAAGCCGGTTGCTGTGGCATTGCTGATATATACATCATCCAGATAGAGTCCGACCGGGCTAGGGAAGTCGATCTGCTGCTGGCCAGCGCCTACGCCGCGTATCCACCAACGTGGGCGACCGTTATTCTGGGTGTTGGCCGAGGCATTCGGAACGTAATTCAATACTTCACCAGCTGTACGGCCGATGCCTTTGTCCTGCAATTCCTTGCCGTCGAGCACGGTGATGGCAGTGGCTACCTTCTGCGCTGATTCCTCACGTTTGTTTGCGGTCACCACTACGTTGCCGAGCTGGTTTTCATCCGTTGCGGTGGCGGCAGGCTTGGCTGCAGTCTCATCAGACGGTTTTTCGACTGCGGCTTCATCAGCAGGCTTTGAATCAGGGGTTATTTCTTTACTATCTGCAGCATAGGCAGAGCTGATGATGAATCCGCTTGCCAGAACTCCGGCTATTGCGACGGTTAATGATGTTCTACGGAATGGAGTTAATTTGTGTTGTGCCTTTTGCAGGCGATTGCTGATTGACATGGTGTTCTGTTTCCCGATGGTATTTTTTTAAAATGCACGCCATAAATGGTCGCATCCGGTAGCGCAGGAACCATGCCAGTAATAAAATTATCGCTAATTTCGCCATTTGACATTGATTAATAATGATTTTTTTGAGTTCTGCTTTGTCTTGCCTCTCTGTGTAAATGTTTTGGATGCAACATCGTTTTTGTTTATATCCAAGTGCACTGTTGCTCTCACAACAGTCATTCATGAAGTTTGGATGCTTATTGTTGAGTCGATTAAGAATTTTCCCTGTTGATCGACAGTGTTCTCGAAAAAGATAGTTTTCTATAGAGGAGACCTATTGATGGCATGGCTAACGGCATCGTTTTTTCATAGGTTTTGAATGTCTAAAGACAACAAATGTGTCTGTTTGATTTTAAGCAAACGTTGATTCCAATCAGCAACTCACTGCTTATTACCAAACAGAATATCCTATGAGATCTATATTCTTTTATAAAAATATAATTTTAAAACAGAGGGTTATGTAGAAATAATTCTCTGGCACGGTTTCTGCGCAAGTGGTCGATGCAACTATTCATCATATTGACCAATAACGTAGGAACTTACATGTCATCTAACTTAATCAAGAAAAGCGAGCTATCTGCTCTTAAGCGCAGTCGACCATCGCCGGCACTCAGCGCTATGTCAGCCTACCTCATTACAGGCATTTTATCCGGCCAGGCAATAGCGGCTGAGGAAGTGTCGGAACGTAAGGAAACGCAGCGAGTGGTTAGTACAAAAGCAGGGAAAAATACTTCAAGTGAAGAGTCGGAAGGGGCGGCTTTGGGGAGCGTGGTAGTCACTTCACAGAAGCGCGAGGAAAAGATCCAGGATGTACCTATTTCAATCAAGGCCATCGGCGGCAGTGAGGTCCGGGAAAAAGAAATCGTACTTTCTACGGATATAGAACGGCTTGCCCCTAACCTGTCTGCCCAGGGCGGTGGTCGTAACGGCAAGCCCCGCTGGTTTTTACGCGGCATAGGCACAAACGACCCTAACCAGAACAATGAAGGGCCATTGAGTATCTATGTGGACGAAGTACCCATAATCCTGCAGAAAAACCAGAGCTTCCCATTGTTTGATCAGGAGCGCGTAGAAGTACTGAGCGGGCCGCAGGGCACCTTGTGGGGAAAGAATAATACGGGCGGCGCCATCCAGTTCATCTCTAAAAAGCCTTCATTCGATACTGGTGGATATGCAAAAGTCAGCTACGGCAGGTTCGACACCAAAAAAGTGGAAGCCGCGTATGGCGGTGCTTTAGTCGATGAACGTCTGGCAGCGCGCGGCTCTCTTTACTATGAAACATACGATGGCTGGGCGAAAAACATCGTGACCGGCGAGGATGGCCCGCAATTGAAAGATCTCAACGGGCGCTTCCAGCTACTGGGCAATTTGACGGATAACCTGGAGGCTCAGCTTATCTTGAGTGCGCGTTCTGCAGACATCCGCAACACGCCTAGCTATCCAGTCGGTGCTACTAACGCGCCAGGAAGCGCTGTGAGCATTAACAACCCCGGTGGGACTATCAATCAAGGCGGCGGCAGTTTCACACCTTCCTATGGCACCGATCCGGATGCGTATAGCAATTTCTTCGGTGGGCCTGGATATACCAAGGATCACCGTAACGGTGTAACGCTTAAGCTTAACTGGCAGTTAGGCGAATATAACCTGGCCTCGATTACCGGTTTATTGGCCGGCCATCAGAACTCGCTGAGCCTGGTAGGCGTACCGCCGAATACTACGCTGGCACGTACGAGCTCAAAGGGCAACGATGAGTCTACGCAGTATTCCCAGGAGTTTCGCCTGAGTTCTCCATTGAATCAGAAAATAAACTGGATCGCAGGGTTGTACTTCGACAAGCTGGATGCGTCTGTATTTTCGCAAGCTGCCAGGTTTGCCAACGGTGCCAATCTCGCCATTTCGACCAACCGGGATCAATATACCCAGAGTTCGTGGGATCAAAGCTCTGATAGCAAGGCTATTTTCGGTAATGTGAAATTTAACTTCACACCTAAGGCTACATTGGGCGTTGGGTTACGCCTGACCAATCAATCCAAGGATATTACGGAAACTTCATTAACCGTTTCAGACACAGCCGGCAATCAGAATATCGTCAATTTTGCCAATGCCAATTTTTGGGTGCCGGGAGTTATCAGCGGAACCGGAAATTTCACTCCGCAACGTTTGAGCCAGAGCATTTCGAATACCAAGCTTACCGGGGATATCACCCAGCAATACCGCTTTAACCAAGACATACTTGGCTATGCAAAAGTCGCGACAGGGTTTCGTTCCGGTGGCTTTAACCAGTCGATCACCAATGCCCAGACTCCCAATGCATTCATCAATGTGCTGGAACCGGAAACCATTGTGGATTATGAGGCGGGTTTCAAAACATCATGGCTGGGCGGCAGGTTGAATTTCAATACGGCAGTATTCTATTACGATATCAAGAATATACAGCTCAATATTCAGCAAGCCGTGTTTAACCCTGTCACGAATACTGTCACCACAAGTGCAGCAGGCAGTTCGGATGGCAATGTAAAAGGCATTGAATTCGAGCTCGACAGCCTTGTAACGAACAATTGGCATCTGGGGGCGAATCTTGGGTTGGTGCGCACTGAGTACACCGACTTTTCCTATGACGTGGGTGGAGTTAAAAAAGATGCGAGTGGCAACGAATTCTATCGCACGCCGCGCACATCCTTCAGGCTTGATACCGATTACACCATCCGTCTGGATAAAGGAAAAATACTACTCGGCACCGACTGGTCGTACCGCAGCCATATTTATCATAATGCAACTGTACAAAACGATCCCACCCAGGAAACACCCGGGTACTGGCTTGGAAATGCCCGCATCAGCTACTCCCCTAATAACCTGAAATGGCAACTGACCGGCTACGTCAATAATTTAACTGATAAGCAGGTGGTTTATTTAAATCAGATCGTCAACGCACAAAGCGGTTCGTATCCGTCTGCTGTAGGGTCACCCAGAATTTGGGGGGTATCCGGGACGGTCAATTTCTAAAACAAGGGGATGTATAAATAATGAAGGCGCAG
>JAZKEL010000417.1:0-6415 GCA_040387075.1 Pseudomonadota bacterium | reverse complement strand
ATAGGCTGCGCCTTTTTTACTTTTGCTGATCTATTGCCCATGTCTGTATTTGCAGCGCTTAACAAGCTAGTGGATGTTTAAGCAGCAAATGAAAGGTGTTGCTGCGGCAACATTGCAACCTGCAATTGCTTCGATTCAAACAAAAAAACGCTGGTAACGAGACAGCGACCATTCTGTATGGCATCGCCATTTTAATGAATTAACTTAATAATATCATTGGGTTGGAGTGTCTGTGTTTTACTGAAACAGGTAATTAAAAGACTTGGCATGTCGCTTGCAAACCAATGCAGGGAAACCATTTCGAAAATTCCAGGAGTTAGCATGACACAGACAAACGCATCGGAAGCCGTCAATCTCTGGTATACGCGTTGCGGGGCAGCCACTGCCTCGGCCATCGCCATACGCAAGAACTGGCTGCAGGCCGAATTTTCGCAGGGCGGTACCATACTGCATTCCCTTCGCGACTCCGATAGCCTGGAACTGCGCAATTCGCATTTCCACCACAAGCAATCCGGCATGTTCCGTGAAGGCGGCAATATCCCGCCAATCTGGGCTAAAGGGCAGGGGCAGGATACCGTGGTCGTCGGCATCACCTGGCTGGATGAATACCAGGGCATCATCACCAGGGCGGGCAGCGGCATTCGCAGCGTAGCCGACCTTAAAGGCAAGCGCCTGGCCATTCCAGACCATGCGGGTTCCGTCATCGATTTCCAGCGTGGTGCGGCGCAACATGGGTTCGCTACTGCCCTTGCCCTCGCTAACCTGACCCCGGATGACGCCAGTTTTGTCGATATCGACGCACCTAATTACGATGTGCAGGAAGGCCCGCGTGCTGTGCGTGGCGAATACAGGCATGTCGAGTTGGATGCCCTGGATGCAGGCCTGGTGGATGCGATATTCGTGCGCTTTGCCAGGGGCTATCAGTTGTCCCAAAACGCCGCATACCACCAGGTCATCAATATCAATGACCTGGATAATCCGCTGTTACGGGTGAATAACGGCACCCCCCGGCCGGTCACGGTAGACCGCGCTTTCCTGGACAAGCATCCGGACGTGGTCGCGCGTTACCTTGCGGTCTTGCTGCGCACTGCAAACTGGGCCACCCAGCATCCGCAGGAGATCGTGGAGCTGTTGCTGCCGGAGAACCAGTCTGCCAGTACCGCCGACGTGATCGGTTCCCATGGCGGCAATGTTCACCTGTCGTTCACACCCAAACTCAGCGACGACTATATCCGCGGCCTGGAAGTGCAGAAAAACTTCCTGCGCGACTGGGGCTATATCAAGCACGATTTCGATGTGCACCAGTGGGTAGAGACAGCGCCGCTGCAACAGGCGTTGAAGCTGGTAAAAGCGCAGCCTGAGTTCACCGAATTTTCTACCGCGATTGCGGCATAAACCATTAACCAGAAAGGATACACACCATGTCTGACCAATTATCCGATGTAGATTTGATTTCGTATGTTGAAGATGCGAAAGCCGATGCTATCCACGCATTCAATGTGCTGGGAAAGAACGGCACGCTTTCCGCCAGCCTGACCTTCCATGTCACCCATCATATTTCCGGGCACGACAAGCTGCTGCACATCCGCTTCCCAGGCGGCTTGGCCAGGGATCAGTCGCCGACCATTGCGATCACCAAATTCTCCGACCAGAAAGACCATATCCTGCACGAAGCGCGCCTTGACGCGGATACCGTCATCCATGCGCATACCAATTTCCTCTCTGCATGGTCGCTGGCGCATAAACCATTCCCGATCCTGTACGTAGCGGCTGCGCGCCATCTTGCCGCGCGCGAGATACCGAATCACCTGGACCGCACCCGCAGCGTGTACGACATCATCAAGGAGCGCCTGGACAAGCATCCTGAACTGGCTCCGCCGCCTGCACTGCTGGAATCCAACGGCGGCGCTAATTTCTGGGGCAAAGGCATCACCAAGACGTCAGAACTGATCCTGTTCATTGAAGAGGCTGCGCGTTACCAGGCATTGGCGGAGCAGATCGGCGGGGCGCAGGTATACACCCCCGGTGCCCTGGAAGTGCAGTGGAAGCGTACCGGCTTGCTGGAAAAAGCCAAGGCATACACCGGCAGGTATCTCGCTGACATTGAAACAGCGTAAACCGCAACATCCCCAATAACCGGACCGGGTATACACCATGCCCGGTCTTTCACATTTGTAAAGACCAGAAGATGACCCAGAAGAAGCGCCAACTCGTACTTAACGTGTTTTTATTACGTTACGGACACCATCCTTCGGGGTGGCTGCATCCCACCTGGCAGGAAAACGGCCGGCCCGACCTGGCGTGGTGGATCAAGGCGGCACAGATCGCGGAAGCTGCCAAGTTCGATACGTTTTTCGTTGCCGACTTCATTGGCCGTTCCGGCGAAGTGAATGCCAAAAGCGTACAGAACCCGAATAACTTCCATTTCGAACCGTTCACCCTGCTGTCCGCCATTGCGACCCAGACCAAGCATATCGGCCTGGTCGCTACCGTGAATACCAATTTCTCCCAGCCTTATAACATCGCGCGCCAGTTCACTTCGCTGGACCATATCAGCGGGGGCAGGGCAGGCTGGAATGTAGTCTCGTCGCTGAATCCGGTCACGGCCGGCAATTTCGGCATCAAGGACATACTTAGCCATGACCAGCGCTACGAGCGAGCTGCTGAATTCGTCGATCTCGCTAAATCCTTATGGGATAGCTGGGATGACGATGCGTTCGATAATCCGGATCGCGAAAACAGCGTGTTCTATAAGACGGAATCCGCACACCCGGTTAAATTCGAGGGTAACTATTTCTCATCGGACGGCTTGCTTGATTTCCCCCGGCCTATCCAGGGTTACCCGGTATTCGTGCAGGCAGGCAACTCGGAAACCGGCCGCGAGTTTGCCGCACGTGTCGCCGAAATGACCTATAGCTCGGCTACTTCCCTGCAGGTAGCGCAGGATTACTATGCCGATGTCAAAGGCCGCATGGCGAAATACGGCCGTGACGAGAGCCAACTGAAAATCACTCCCGGCCTGAACGTGGTGGTGGCCGATAGCGACCAGGAGGCGCAGGACAAATATGGGGAGCTGCAGGACCTGGTCGATTTCAGCGAGCTGGAATTCGGCGGCTTTGACCTTACTAAATACCCGCTGGATGGCCCTCTGCCCGACCTGCCGTATGAAGCCGGCGAGAATGGCCGTGGACGTTTCCAGCAGCAACTCGAGCTGGCACGCCGCGAGAACCTGACCATACGCCAGCTGGTCCTCAAGTTCCGCGTTGCCCGTGGTCATGTGCAGGCCATTGGCTCGGTCAAGACCGTTGCCGACCTGATCGAGCAATGGTTTTTGGAGAAGGGTGCCGATGGCTTCAATATCGTACCGCCTTATTCCATCAAAGGCCTGGAAGACTTTACCCGCCTGGTCGTACCGGAATTACAACGGCGCGGCATTTTCCGCACCGAGTATGAAGGCAAAACCTACCGCGAGAATCTCGGCCTGGATCAGCCGCAAAACCCTAACCGTAAATAAGCGGTTAGCAGCTTCCTCAACTTCACCAGAAAATCATCACGATCATGAGCAATAACAAGAAACGGCAGTTGATACTGAATGTGTTTTTTCAGCGCTTCGGGCATCATCCTGCCGGATGGCGACATCCAAGTTCAAAAGACAGCGGGAGGCCGGACCTTAACTGGTGGCTACAGGCGGCTAAGCTCGCGGAAGAGGCTAAATTCGATACGTTTTTCCTAGCAGATTTTATCGGACGATCCTCCGCGATCACTACGCAAACTGGGCGAAATGGACTTAGTTACCAGTTCGAACCGTTCACGCTGCTTTCGGCGATAGCGGCATCCACGCGCCACATAGGCCTCGTCGCTACAGTCAATATCAACTTTACCAGCCCGTACAACCTGGCGCGCCAATTCACCTCGCCCGATCATCTAAGTGGCGGCCGGGCCGGGTGGAATATCGTGTCTTCGTTCGGTGAGCATACGGCAGCCAACTTCGGCATTAAACAGCCACGTTCGCATGATGAGCGCTATGCCCGCGCGGCGGAATTCGTCGATGTGGCGAAAGCGTTATGGGATAGTTGGGATGATGATGCTTTCGACCATCCTGACCAGGGTTCTGGTGTGTATTTCAAGCCGGAAACTGCCCATCCGGTGACGTTTGCAGGTGAATACTACTTTTCTGAAGGCTTGCTGGACTTTCCACGGCCGATCCAGGGATACCCTGTATTCGTCCAGGCGGGGAATTCGGAAACCGGCCGTGAATTCGCCGCCAAGGTAGCCGAGATGACCTACAGTTCCGCCACCTCCCTGCCGGTAGCACAGGCGTATTATAAAGATGTGAAATCGCGCATGGCTAAATACGGGCGCGACGAGAGCCAGCTCAAGATTTCGCCGGGGCTTTCCGTCGTCGTGGCTGAATCCGACCAGCAGGCACAAGACCGTTTCGGGGAATTGCAAAGCCTGGTCGATTTCAGCGACCTGCAGTTCGGTGGTTTCGACCTGTCGCAATATCCGCTGGATGGGCCGCTCCCGGACTTGCCCTATGAAGCCGGCGAGAACGGCAAAGGCCGCTTCCAGCAGCAACTGGAACTTGCCCGGCGCGAAAACCTGACGATACGTCAGCTGGTACTCAAATTCAGGGTCGCCCGCGGCCACTTGCAGGCCATCGGCTCAGTCAAGACCGTTGCCGACCTGATCGAGCAATGGTTTGTAGAAAAAGGCGCGGATGGTTTCAACGTGGTCCCACCCTTGCTCCCGCAAGGGTTTGCAGACTTTACTCGCCTGGTCGTGCCCGAGTTGCAACGGCGCGGTATTTTCCGCACCGAGTACGAGGGAAAGACCTTCCGCGAGAATCTGGGCCTGGATATACCGCAGAATCCCAAGCGTGCCTCGACCTAGTAAGCGCACCTCGATCTGTAATCCAAGACGCCACACCTTATGAGGAGTTAATTCGTGATTTAATCTGTCGCTACATTTTCATCGCGAAAACAAATTAAGGAATGCTTTGCCGGTATTGGACCTGATTATCTTTGATTGCGATGGCGTGCTGGTGGATAGTGAACGGATCAGCAACCGTGTCTTTGTCGATGCGCTGAGGGAGGTTGGCGTGGCAGCCAGCCTTGAAGACATGTTCGAGTACTTTGTCGGGCACTCCTTATCGCAATGTGTCGATCTCGTGTACCAGCACTATGGCTACAAGATGGATGATCAGTTTCTCGACCGGTATAAGTCCAGGCGCGACGCAGCGCTTAAGTCCGACCTGCAGGCAGTCGACGGTGTCAGGCAGGTACTGGAGAATTTGCGGGTGCCATTCTGCGTCGCCTCCAATAGCGAGGGGCTGAAGGTGCGTGAAATGCTCTCCATCACGGACTTGCGCAGATACTTCGGCGAGAATATTTACAGTGCTGCCGACCTGGGAAAGCCAAAACCCGCTCCAGATGTCTATCTCTACGCCGCTTCGCAGTATGGCGTCGATCCAGCGCATTGCCTGGTCATCGAAGATACGCATATCGGTGCTGGCGCCGCTGTGGCGGCAGGGATACGGGTATGCAGCGTTGACACCACCCGCACGTCTTCTGAAGGCCGGCGCACTGCGTACTTTCGACGCTATGCATGAGTTGCCAGGCATCCAGTACGACGCATTTCCAGGTTCATCGTTACCAGCCTAATCTTCATTCGCGAATGCCGCCCTCCTTGCCTGATGTTGGATGCATGGTGTCGGATTCGTATAGTGCAATCTAGGTTGTAGCGCAATCTGGGTTGTAGCTACATCAAACTTGGCTGATTGCGGGCAGTCTGCGTAGTCAGCAACAGCAGGCTGTTGTGGAAACAACATTCACGCATCCCAATATTCAATGCGATTATAAAATAATTATTAAGTCATTGTTTTATAATTAATTTAATAGGATGTAATGAACTGACGCAAGCTGGTACGCAACCTGCTATCCATTGTCGAGCGCCGATTTACGGCACATCCTGATGGACTGGCTATGTGGCAATACCTGCTAAAAAGAATACTGATCATGATACCCACGCTGATCGGCGTGTTGACGCTGACGTTTGCGGTTACCCAGCTGGTTCCCGGCGGACCGGTGGACAGCGTGCTTTCCCAACTGGACTCGGCGGATGCGCGCTCCGGGCAGGATTCGTCCGGGGGCGGCAGCGGCTGGAACTACAGCGCTCGGCAGGGCATCGATGCGCAGCAGGTGGAACAGCTGAAAGAATTCTACGGGTTCGATAAACCGGTACTCAAACGCTACGGCGAGCTGCTCGGCAATTTCCTGCGCTTCGATTTTGGCGACAGCTATTTCCGCAATCAAAGTGTCTGGTCCCTGATCAAGGAGAAGCTGGGGGTTTCGGTGTCGCTGGGGGTGTGGACGTTCATCCTGACCTACCTGATTTCCGTGCCCCTGGGGGTCGC
>JAZKEL010000416.1:0-3356 GCA_040387075.1 Pseudomonadota bacterium | reverse complement strand
GCCCTGTTGCTGCGGCAGGTTGCGGCTGATACGTACTTTTTCTTCGCCTTCGGTAAGTTCCAGTTCTGAAATCCCGGACTCTTCCACCAGGTCGATCAATTTTTTAAGTTTGCGTAAATCCATGGTTCTTCCTCTTTAAAGCAATGCAGCTTGATAGCGACGACTGATTAATAAATATGCAACGGATGATTATTGGTAATGTGGATGCGCCAGATCAGGCGCGTAATTTCTGGATAATATATTCCAGCGCCAGGGTATAACCGTAGGCTCCTAAGCCGCTGATGACGCCTGCGGCGATGTCGCTGAAATAGGAATGGTGGCGAAACACTTCGCGGGCATGGATATTGGAAAGATGCACCTCGATAAAGGGGATTTTCACCGCAGAAATGGCATCCCGTATGGCGACGGAGGTATGGGTATAGGCTGCCGGGTTGAAAATGATAAATGCGATGTTTTTATCGACAGATGCGTGCAATTTGTCGATTATTTCGGATTCGGCGTTGCTTTGGAACGCTTCCAGGTTCAAACCCGCCTGGGTGGCCTGTGCCTGCAATTGCAGGTTGATACTTTCCAGGGTGTCGTTACCGTAATGCTGCGGCTCGCGCGTCCCCAGCATGTTGAGGTTGGGGCCATGCAGCACTAATACAGATTGATTTGCTTCAACCATACTTGATAATTCGGCCATATAGGGTTCTTATACTGGCCGTCGGCAAAATGAGATAGGTGCAAGTTTGCCGCAAATAGGGGGGAGTTGTCTAGGGAATTGACGAAATTTACAGAAATTAGATGAACGTAGATTTCATCCTGAAATCAGTATTAATCATCGTATAGATCAAGGGTTGCCGAATATCAATCAGGCGTTTTTGCAGTGGCTTTTACGGCTTCTTTACTTGTATTCAATAAGGGGATAAGCGTTTTTTCCAGGAGTTCTGTGTCGATACGGCCGAAATACGTAGTAGCGATGGTGCCATCGGCGCGCACGATCACGGTATAAGGCAATGCACTTTTCGTATTGCCCAGTTGTTCGCTCAGGTCCATGGCCTGTGTGTCACCGGCGATTAGCGCATAACTAACAGGCGATTCGGCGACGAAATCCCTGATCTTGTCGACAGTATCGGTCGATATGCCGATGACGACCACGCCCTGGTCTTTGTATTTTTCCTGCAGGTCGGATAACTCAGGCATTTCTTCCCGGCATGGCGGGCACCAGGTAGCCCAGAAATTGATGACGGCTATCTTCCCTTTCCACTGTTGCAGGGTTTGCATCTGGCCGTTAGTGTCAGGAAAGCTGCTTGCATACAATGCGGCAGTACTCGCGGTAAACGGCCTGCCTTCATTGGCCGGGCCGAAATAATGGCGCAGCATGAAACTGAACAATGTGCCCAGCAGGATAGCAACTGCGACAGGGATGAATATGCCCAAAGGGTGTTTACGCATGGCGGATTTGATGTCCATCAGGGTTTAGCCTGAGCCTGGATGTGCAATGGCTCGAGCGCTTGCAGAAAATCATCCGCATTTTTGTAGCCGATCACGCGTTTGGCCAGTTCCTGGCCGTTGCCATCGAAAAACACGATGCCAGGCGGGCCGAATAAGCCAAACCGTTTGAGCAATGCTTTATCCTGGTCATTATCGCGGGTGACATCCGCCTGGAGCAACACGGCATCTTTCAATGCCGATGCCACACGCGGGTCGCTGAAGGTAAAGTGTTCAAGTTCTTTACATGCCACGCACCAGTCCGCATAAAAATCCAGCATCACCAGTTTGCCCGCACTGGCCTGTAATGTCTTTTCCAGTTCATCCACACTGGCGATGCGCTGGAACGGCAGCCTGCTTTCCTGCTTGCCGGCAGCATTGCCTAGCGCAATCGCGGAAAGCGGTTGCAATGGCGACCTGGCACCGGAAAACGCCCCTACCAGCATGGCAATGCCCGATACCAGCAGGATCACGGCGATGCCTTTAGCGAATTTGGTGGCGGATGACGCATGCACCGGCAAGGCATCCAGCGCATGCAGGTAGATGGCGGGCACGATGAGCAACGCTGCCCAGGCGCCAAGCTGTAACGAAACCGGGATAACCGGGGAGATCACCCACACAGCCAGGCCCAGCATGAGCACGCCGAAGAAATTGCGTACCGAACTCATCCAAGGGCCGCTTTTCGGCAGGATAGCCCCGGCCGATGCGCCGATCAACAAGAGCGGCAGCCCCATGCCCATCGACATGGCGAATAAGGCGGCACCGCCCAATACCACGTCGCGCGTCTGGCTGATGTACACCAGAGCGCCTGCCAGCGCGGGGGCGACGCAGGGGCTGAGGATCAGCGCCGATAAGGCGCCCATGACGAACACGCCGGCAAAGCGACCGCCCTTGAAGCGGTTGCTGGCGTTCACCATGGCCTCTTCAAATGCGCTCGGCAGTTTCAATTCGTACCAGCCGAACATGGCCAACGCCAGCAGCACAAATACAATGGCGCTGGCAGCGAGTATCCACGGGCTTTGCAGGCTGCTGCTGAGCAGGTGGCCGGAGAGCCCGGCGGCTATGCCGGCCAGCGTATAGCAGAGTGCCATGCCCAGTGTGTAGGCCAGGGAAAGGTTGAAGCTATGCAGGCGGCTTGTTGGAGCACCGGAAGTACCGACGATGATGGTAGACAGTACCGGCATCATCGGCCACATGCAGGGCGTCAGCGACACCAGTATGCCCGCCGCGAAAAATACGCTGACGATGAACCACCATTTACCGCTTTTCAGTACGTCGGCAATAGAATCGCTACCGCTGGGCAGGGTTGGGGCAGGTGCAACAGCAGAGGAGTCTGCTTCTGCCAAATCGATAGTGTAGGTCTTATGGATGGGCGCATAGCATAGCCCTTTTTCACTGCAGCCCTGGTAGCTTGCCGATACCTCGAGTTTTCCGCTGGCAGGGGAGGCGAGGTGGATTTTGCCCTCAAACCCGGTATGGAAAACTTCAGTAGCGCCGAAATTGGGATCCTGCTTGATGTCGCCTTTCGGCAGTTCAGTTTGCTTGACAGCATTGCCGGAATTCCCCAGCTCGAATTTGATGCGGTCGCGATAAAGGTAATGCCCGGGAGTGATGGTGAAGCTGGCACGCAGCGTTTGCGCATCGATGGCGGTTACCGCCAACTGGAATGCCTGGTCAGGCGGCAGGACGGCATTGTCGTCGCGGTCGATAAACGAGTTGAAACCGCTTTTGAAGCTACTGATGGGATCTGCGGCGGCAATGGCAGGAATGCCAATGGAAAACACGGCCAGCCATACTGCCAGGCCTGTAAAAAACTTGTTCAAGTAGTGATTCCCCGTGGTGAAGTCTGCTGGATGACCCAGTCTATATAAGCCGGTAGGCCT
>JAZKEL010000415.1:0-1803 GCA_040387075.1 Pseudomonadota bacterium | reverse complement strand
TGTCGGAATATGTCATTTCTTTTGAAAAACTGCGCATCGACGATGTGCCTGCAGTCGGAGGGAAGAACGCCTCTCTTGGAGAAATGATCAGCCAGCTTGCCGCCAAAGGTGTACGCGTACCCGGCGGTTTTGCCACTACCGCAGATGCTTACCGTGAATTCCTGGCGCAGGATGGCCTGGATGACCGCATCAATGCCGAACTGGACGCGCTCAATGTAGACGACACGCAGGCACTGGCCGTCTGTGGTAACAAGATACGTGAATGGATCATCGCAGCGCCGTTTCCTAAAGCGTTGAACGATGCCATCGCCGAACATTACAAGGAATTGACTGCCAGCTCCGGCGAAGACATGACATTCGCAGTGCGCTCCTCTGCCACGGCAGAAGACTTGCCGGATGCTTCGTTCGCTGGCCAGCAGGAAAGCTTCCTGAATATCCGCGGCCTGGACAATATCCTGCACGCCATCAAGGAAGTGTTTGCTTCCCTGTATAACGACCGCGCGATCTCCTACCGCGTACACAAAAACTTCATCCACGCCGATGTCGCCCTTTCAGCCGGCGTGCAACGCATGGTGCGCAGCAACCTGGCAAGCTCCGGCGTGATGTTCACCATGGATACGGAATCCGGCTTTACCGACGTAGTGTTCATTACCTCGTCCTACGGTCTAGGTGAGACCGTAGTACAGGGCGCAGTCAATCCTGACGAGTTCTACGTGCATAAACCCTTGTTAGCCCAGGGCAAGCCTGCCATTGTGCGTCGCAGCCTCGGTTCCAAGCTGATCAAGATGGTATTCAGCAACACCAACGAAGCCGGCAAGAGCACAGACACCGTCAACAACAGCAAGGAAGACAGTTCACGCTACTCGCTGGAGGATGAAGGCATCCTCGAGTTGGCACGCTTCGCCATGATCATTGAGGAACACTACGGCCGCCCGATGGACATCGAATGGGGCCGCGATGGTGTGGACGGTAAGCTGTACATACTGCAGGCACGTCCAGAAACCGTGAAATCGCAATCATCGAACATCACGGAAAAATTCCAGATCAAGCACAGCAGCAACGCCATTGTGACCGGCCGTGCCGTGACGCAAAAGATCGGCGTGGGCCCAGTGCGCATCGTCAAGCATGCATCCGAAATGCATACCGTACAGCCTGGCGATGTACTGGTGGCTGACATGACAGACCCGAACTGGGAGCCCGTCATGAAGCGTGCTTCTGCGCTGGTGACCAACCGCGGTGGCCGTACTTGCCATGCTGCGATCATCGCGCGTGAACTGGGTATTCCCGCCATCGTGGGCAGCGTCAATGCGACAGAACTATTGAAGGAAGGCCAGATCGTGACGGTATCCTGTGCCGAAGGCGAAACCGGCTATGTATACGATGGTGCGCTGGACTTCAAGGTCACGCAGGAAGCGGCTGCCACATTATCCAAAGCCCCGGTCAAGATGATGATGAACGTCGGCAATCCCGACATGGCCTTCAGCTTTTCACAGATCCCGAATGACGGCGTAGGCCTGGCCCGCCTGGAATTCGTGATCAATAACATGATCGGCATACACCCCAAAGCCATCCTCAATATCGATACCCTGCCTGCTGCCATGCAGGACGAGATAAAGGAACGCGCTAAGGGCTATGCCAGCCCGCGCCAATTCTATATCGACAAGCTGACGGAAGGCGTAGCGACCATCGGTGCGTCATTCTGGCCGAAACCGGTGATCGCACGGATGTCCGACTTTAAATCCAACGAATACAAGAAGCTGATCGGCGGCGATATCTATGAGCCGGATGAAGAAAACCCGATGC
>JAZKEL010000414.1:0-3259 GCA_040387075.1 Pseudomonadota bacterium | reverse complement strand
CCTGAGCGCGGAAGAAATCTACAGGCTGATGTCGCTGACGATCCTGTCGCCTACCGCCTTCAATATCCAGAACTGGCGCTTCGTGCTGGTGGAAGATCCCGTACTGCGTCACCAGGTGCGTGCCGTCAGCTGGAACCAATCGCAAGTGACCGATGCTTCGTTGCTGGTGGTACTGGTCGCCGACCTCAACGCATGGGCCAGGCAGCCGGAACGTTACTGGCAATACGCCCCGCAAGCTGCACAGGACATCCTGGTGCCCGCTATCGGCCAATATTATGAAGGGCACGAGCAAGCCCAGCGCGATGAAGGCATGCGCTCCTGCGGCATGGCCGCCATGACGCTGATGCTGGCTGCCAAAGAGATGGGCTATGACACCTGCCCCATGGACGGTTTCGAATTCGATGCCGTCGCCAAGCTGCTCAACCTGCCGGCCGACCATATACCCACCATGTTCGTCACCATAGGCAAAGGCATTAAAGACCCCTGGCCCCGTAGCGGCCAGCTACCGCTGAATGAAGTGGTCATCCGCGACAAGTTCGCCTGAACAACATCCAGTTTCAATCTCTTAGAATCAAGCAAAAATCTTAGGAATATTACAGTGCTCATCAGCAATAACATCACCATGCAGTTCGGCGCCAAGCCTTTGTTCGAGAACGTCTCCGTCAAGTTCGGCGACGGCAACCGCTACGGCCTGATCGGCGCCAACGGCTGCGGAAAATCGACATTCATGAAGATACTGGCGGGTGTACTGGAGCCCACAGCCGGCAATATCTCGCTGGATAACCACGAGCGCATGGCCTGGCTACGCCAGGACCAGTTCGGCTATGAAGACCAGCGAGTCATCGACGTGGTGATGATGGGCCACGACAAGATGTGGCAGGCCAATGTGGAAAAGAACGCCATCTATATGAACCCGGAAGCCACCGAGGATGACTACATGCACGCGGCTGAACTGGAAGCCGTATTTGCCGAATACGACGGCTACACTGCGGAAGCCCGCGCTGGCGAGTTGCTGCTGGGTGTCGGCATCCCCATCGACCAGCATGACGGCCTGATGAGCGCCGTGGCACCGGGCTGGAAGCTGCGTGTGCTGTTGGCACAGGCCTTGTTTGCCAATCCCGATATTTTGTTGCTGGATGAGCCGACCAATAACCTGGACATCAATACCATCCGCTGGCTGGAAGATATCCTCAATAACCGCAACTGCACCATGATCATCATTTCGCATGATCGCCACTTCCTGAATCAAGTCTGCACACATACCGCAGACATGGATTACGCCAGGCTGACGGTGTATCCCGGCAATTACGACGATTTCATGGAAGCCTCCACCATGGCGCGTGCGCAACAGGCCAAGGACAACGCCAAGGCCAAACAGCAGATCGCCGACCTGCAAGACTTTGTCCGTCGTTTCTCGGCCAACGCCTCCAAGGCCAAGCAGGCCACCAGCCGCGCCAAGCAGATCGACAAGATCAAGGTGGAAGACATTAAGCCCTCCAGCCGCCAGTACCCGTTCATCCGCTTTGAATACGACGAGCGCGATAAACTGCATCGCAATGCAGTAGAAATACAGAAACTCAGCCACGGGTTCGATCATATGCTGTTCAATGACTTCGACCTGATGGTAGAAGCCGGTGAACGCATCGCCATCATCGGCGAGAACGGCATCGGTAAGACCACACTGCTACGCTGCCTGGCACGCGACCTGGAGCCCAAGCATGGCGTTGTGAAATGGGCGGAAAAAGCCAACCTGGGCTACTTCGCGCAGGATCATGCCGAGGATTTCGAGAAAGACGTCAACCTGTTCGACTGGATGAAGCAATTCACCCAGCCCGGCGATGATGACCAGGTGGTGCGCAGCATGCTAGGCCGCCTGTTGTTCTCAGGCGACGATTTCTACAAGTCCGTCCAAGTATTATCAGGCGGGGAAAAAGGCCGCATGATGTTCGGCAAGCTGATGCTGGCCAAGACTAACGTCATGCTGATGGATGAACCCACCAACCACATGGACATGGAATCCATCGAGGCCCTCAACACCGCACTGGATAAATACAAAGGGACATTGTTCTTCGTCAGCCATGACCGGGAATTCGTCAGTTCACTGGCGACCCGCATCCTGGAAGTACGTGCAGACGGCATTATCGATTTCTCAGGCAATTACGAAGATTACCTGGCGAGCCAAACTGTCATCAGCTAGTAACATTCATATGCATTAACCGACCGTGTATGCAAAACCGCGGTAAGTGGATGAGTTACCGGGTAAATTTATGTAAAATCAGCGCTGGCGCTATAGGTTTTTACTGCTATTCGTCTTAGCATGGCAACGCCCGATTAAATGCAATGCTCCAGTTGAAGAGTGTTGCTTGAGTTTTATAGCGCTACTTTCGCCTGAGGCACTCCATGCCATGGCATGCAGGTCAAGATAAGCCAGGCAATCAAGTCCGGCAGCAATAATGAAAATATAACCGAACATGGCTGGTCACCTACTGGCCGCCTAACCATATGTTAAGGCCCTATCATGGCAACAGATCTACAATCCACCCCTTACCCGAATCCAGCCTCCAGGGGCCGCAAGAAATGGCCATTGCTGTTATTGCTGCTGTCTTTCGTATTGCTCACGGCATTCGTTATCTACAGGCAACAGACTACCGTACCGAAAGAACAGGGAAAAGGCAGGTCCGGCAAGGACGGTATGCCGACCACCGTGGCGGTGGCCAAGGCCTATACCCGTGATGTGAATGTCTACCTGGATGCACTTGGTACGATCACCCCACGTAATAATGTCGTGGTACGTTCACGCGTCGATGGCCAGTTGCTACAGCTCTTTTTCAAGGAAGGCCAGATGGTCAAGGCCGGCGACCTGCTGGCACAGGTGGATCCTAAAACCTATGAATCGCAGCTGGCACAGGCTGCAGGCCAGTTGGCGCGGGACAAGGCACTGCTGGAAAACTCCATGATAGACGCGGCACGCTATAAAACCCTGCTGGGACAGGATTCCATCTCCAAGCAGCAAGTGGATACGCAGGAATCGCTGGTGCGCCAGTACCGCGGTGCGATCGAAGTAGACCAGGCATTGGTGGATAACGCCAAGCTGCAACTGGGTTACTCGCGCATCACTGCGCCGATAGGCGGCCGTGTCGGTCTGCGCCAGGTGGACCCCGGCAATATGATACGCACGTCCGACGCCAATGGCATCGTGACCATTACCCAACTGCAGCCGATCACGGCGCTGTTCAATATCCCGGAAGATGACCTGACG
>JAZKEL010000413.1:0-3398 GCA_040387075.1 Pseudomonadota bacterium | reverse complement strand
CTCGTTTTCTGCCCTGGAAAACGAGCGCAAAATCGTGCAGACACGCACCCAGGATTTGCAGGCGAAACGCAACGCCAGCTCCAAGCAGATCGGCATCGCCAAATCAAAAGGAGAGGATATCTCAGCGATATTGGCTGAGGTTTCCGGGCTTGGCGACCAGCTGAAAGCGGATGAAGAGCATCTGGGCGTGCTGCAGTTCAAGCTGCAGGAATTGCTGCTGAATGTGCCGAATTTACCGCACGACAGCGTACCTGCAGGCAAGTCTGAAGAAGATAACGTGGAAGTACGCAAGGTCGGCACACCGCGTACATTTGATTTCGCTATCAAAGACCATACCGATGTCGGTACACCGTTGGGACTGGATTTCGACACCGGTGCCAAGCTTGCCGGTGCTCGCTTTACCCTGATGCGCGGGCAGATCGCTAAACTGCATCGTGCCCTTGCCCAGTTCATGCTCGATACGCAGACCGAGCAGCACGGCTATGAGGAGTGCTATACGCCCTACATGGTAAATGCGGAAACGCTGACCGGTACCGGCCAGTTGCCGAAATTCGAGGCGGACCTGTTTTCGCTGGAGCACAACGACAGCAAGCTGTACCTGATCCCGACTTCGGAAGTCACGCTAACCAATACCGTGCGCGATGAGATCGTGGCGCAAGACGCATTGCCCATCAAGCTTACTGCGCACACGCCGTGTTTCCGCTCCGAGGCCGGCTCGTATGGCCGCGATACGCGCGGCATGATACGCCAGCACCAGTTCGACAAAGTGGAAATGGTGCAGATCGTGCATCCTGAAAAAAGTTATGCAGCGCTGGAGGAAATGGTTGGCCATGCCGAGAATATCCTGAAAGCGCTGGAATTGCCTTATCGTGTTGTCTCACTGTGCGCGGGCGATATGGGATTCGGCGCAGCAAAAACCTACGACCTGGAAGTCTGGCTGCCGGCGCAGGATACCTATCGTGAAATCTCTTCGGTATCCAATTGCGAAGCGTTCCAGGCACGCCGGCTACAGGCGCGTTTCCGTAACGAAGCCGGCAAGCCGGAGCTGGTGCATACGCTGAATGGCTCGGGCCTTGCGGTTGGCCGTACGCTAGTGGCGGTGTTGGAAAATTACCAGAATGCGGATGGCAGCGTCACCGTGCCGGATGTGTTGCGCCCTTATATGAAAGGCCTGGAGCGCATAAGCGTTTAATGTAGCGCAGGCGCCTTCGCCAGCAAGGCAATGGATGAATTCCTGTAAATAGAATCTAAATCTGTATTGGCAGTAAAGCAAAATTGCTGGCAGGCGAGGGCGCCTGCGCTACCGATGATGCCCTGGGAAGCCCGTCCATATCGCACTGATGTTGACACTTCAGTGTTTACAGCAGTGGTGATGCCCTTTCGCGTGTGAATAATGCACTTCAGTGCATATATTCCACGGTGAAGCCAAAGGCTGGCTTACGGGTTTTGCTCGCAGGGCAGCCTTTATGGCCTATTGAATCGGCTTGCTGCCGGAAGCGAATTCCGCCACATCAAAACTCGGCATAAGCGGGACATGCTGGGGTTCGTATTTTTCCAGTATCTTATGGTAGGTGCGGACACTTTCCACAAAGATCACCGGCGCGCCGCCACTGGCGTAGCCGTATTTCAGCGTATTGTAGTACTCGGCCTTATTCAGTAGCGGCAGGGTTTTCTTCAAGTCTGCCCAGGAATCCGGGTTCATTTTCATCCGTTTTGCCAAAATGCGCGCATCCTCCAGGTGGGCAAAACCGATGTTATACGCGGCCAGGGCCATCCATGTGCGGTCCGGCTCCTGCACCCGTTTCGGTATCAGCGCTTTCAGGATGACGATATAACGTGAGCCTGCCATGATGCTCTGCTTGGCATCCAGGCGGTCCGTTACCCCCATGCGGTCCGCAGTGCCTTCCGTCAGCATCATCATGCCGCGCACATTGGTAGGAGAGGTGTTCAGCCTGTCCCAGTGCGATTCCTGGTAGCTGATGGCAGCCAGCAGGCGCCAATCGATCTCCGTGATTTCCTGTGCCTGCCTGAACAGCGCTTTATAACGCGGTAACAGGCTACGCGTGCGTGTCAGGAAGGTCGTCACATCCACCGGGTCGAGTCGTTCCATGTGGCCGTAATAGCGGTCCACCAGGTTACGCAGTGTGCCGTCTTTTTTAACGCGTTCCAGGAAAAGGTTCGCCTTCTTCACCAACTGCGGATCCGCATTTTTCGGGAACGCCCAGGCGATCTGTTCAGGCTTCCCCAACGGCATGCCCGCCCCGAGGTTAGGATAATAGTTCTGCAGGATGGTGATGAGGTGCTCATCCGCTACCGTGTAATCCAGGCTGCCTTCCGCTACCTGCTGGATCAACTCATCTGCATTGCGGCTGTGCAACTCCTGCCAGGTTAAGCGAGGCTCTGCTTCCTGCATGATCTTCAAGCGCTCTGCAAAGCTGGTACCGGCTGGCACCGCTAGGTGTTTACCCACAAGATCCTGCAGCGTTTTTGGTTTGTCCTGCTGATCTTTGTTATATACCACCTCCTGCTGCGTGTTCTGGTAGGGCACGCTGAACTGCACCAGGTGCTTACGTAGATCGGTGATGCTGAGGTCAGCAGCGGCAAAATGCGCTTGGCCCTTGATAAGCGTGGGGATGATCTTGCTGATGTTATCCACTACCAGGAATTTAGTGCTGTACCCGTCGCCCAGGTCTTTTACGAATAACTTAACGAGGTCATATTCCAGCCCCGCATAATTGTTTTCGCCATTGACGTAATACGTATTTGGCCCGTTGTGCGTCACCACAATCACTTCTTTACTCTTCGCCGGCGGCGGCAAAGGCTTTGCCGGTTTTTCACAACTGCATAGCAATAATGCAGTGAGCAGTGAAAGTGGAATTGCTAATCGGGTACAGGAATACATCAGCCAAAGTTTCGCCAACTTACTGTATTTTGTCTACTTATTTTGGTCTAGTTATTGGGTCTAGTTATTTTGTCCACGTTGAAAGGCAGGATAACAACAGCGATGTTAAAATAAGCCCGCGTAACCAGTTACGCAGCGGAGAGGTGGCAGAGTGGTTGAATGTACTTGACTCGAAATCAAGCATGGGTGCAAGCCCATCGAGGGTTCGAATCCCTCCCTCTCCGCCATTAAGTCATTAATTATTAAAATATTTACTTCTTTTTAGCGCAGCCCCGCCCGTTGCGGCCCTCACCGCCGTTTTAAATTCTCTGTTTTAAAATACTCTCTTTTTTCCCGCTATTCATTGTCATTTGCTGATTCATTCTCTGTTTTAAATTAGGAACTGGGGCTGGTATGGAACCATCACGTTCAACATACATAAGAAACGCCAGTCAAACTGGCGCTATTGGTTTGGATTAATTAATCCAAAAAATTAATCAAATCCGAGCAATCTTCG